>JANPCY010000058.1:0-18004 GCA_031431175.1 Steroidobacteraceae bacterium
CTCCTCGTCGCTGCCGCCGATCTCGCCGACCATCACGACGCCTTCGGTGCCATCGTCCTTCTCGAAGAGCGCGATGACATCCACGAAATTCATGCCGCGCACCGGGTCGCCGCCGATACCCACGCAACTGCTCTGCCCCAGGCCGAGACTGGTGGTCTGAAACACCGCCTCGTAGGTGAGCGTACCGGAGCGCGACACAATGCCGACGCGTCCGGGCTTGTGGATAAAGCCGGGCATGATGCCGACCTTGCATTCACCCGGCGTGATCACGCCGGGGCAATTGGGTCCGACCAGTCGGCAGCGACGGCCGGCGAGCGCGGCCTTCACCTTGATCATGTCGTTGACCGGAATTCCTTCCGTGATGCAGACGACCAGGCGGATGCCCGCATCAGCAGCCTCCAGGATCGCATCGGCCGCGAATGGCGCCGGCACGTAAATCATGCTGACATCGGCGCCCGTCGCCGCCACCGCATCGTGCACGGTGTTGAACACGGGACGATCGAGATGACGCTCGCCGCCGCGGCCGGGCGTCACGCCGCCGACCAGATTAGAACCATAGGCGATCGCCTGCCCGGAATGGAACGTGCCCTGCTTGCCGGTGAATCCCTGGCAGATCACGCGACTCTTGCGGCCGATGAGGATGCTCATGGGCGTGCCCCGCGGGAGGCAGAGCGCACGGCCTTGGTCGCCGCATCGGTGAGGTCCCTGGCGGCCGTGATCGCGAGCTTGCTCGCCGACAGGATCTTGCGCGCGCGCTCGGCATTGGTGCCCTCGAGCCGGACGATCACGGGCACCTTGACGCCGACCTGCTGGACCGCCAGCACGATGCCTTCCGCGATCACGTCACAATGCACGATGCCGCCGAAAATATTCACCAGCACGGCGCGCACATGTTCATTCGAAAGAATCAGGCGGAATGCCGCGCTCACGCGCTCGGCGGTCGCCGTGCCGCCGACATCGAGAAAGTTGGCCGGTGCGCCGCCATGCAGCTTGATCAGGTCCATGGTCGCCATCGCGAGGCCCGCGCCATTGACCATGCAGGCGATGTTGCCGTCCAGCGAAACGTAGTTGAGATCGTGCTCGGAAGCCGCGTGCTCCATCGCGTCTTCCTGCGACGGATCGCGAAGCAGGACGAGCGCGGGTTGCCGGTAAAGCGCATTCGCCTCGGCGTTGATCTTGGCGTCGAGCGCCACCAGTTGGCCGTCCTTCGTCACGATCAGCGGATTGATCTCGATCAGGCTGAGGTCGCGGTCGAGGTAGAGCCGGTAGAGAGCGCGGGCGATGCGCTCGAATTCCGCGATTTGCCTACCTGCCAGGCCCAGACTGAACGCAATGCGGCGACACTGGTAGCTCTGCAAGCCCGCCGCAGGATCGATGTCGGCGCGCAGGATCTTCTCCGGCTCGTGCGCGGCGACTTCCTCGATGTCCATGCCGCCTGAAGCCGAGGCCACGAAGGCGATGCGCCCGCGCTCGCGGTTCAGCAGCAGGCTCAGATACAACTCGCGTTCGATGGCGCTGCCGGACTCGACATACACCAGATTGATCGGCAGGCCGGCGGCACCCGTCTGCTTCGTGACCAGGCGCTGTCCCAGCATCGCCACCGCGGCCCGGCCGACTTCCTGCGCCGACCGGCAAAGCTTGACGCCGCCGGCCTTGCCGCGGCCGCCTGCATGTACCTGGGCCTTGACGACCCACACGGGGCCCGCGAGTTCTCGCGCCGCGGCGACGGCTTCCGTCCCGCTCGCGGCGATTCTTCCCTTTGGAACCGCGATGCCGTAGTCATCGAAAATCCGCTTCGACTGGTATTCATGCAGATTCATCGTGGCATTGTAACGGGAGCCTTGAACCGCGTCGCAAACGCGGGGCGTCGCGGGGGCGCCTGCGGTGCTGCGTGCTAAAGTGCCGCCGTGAAAAGCCCGGGGGACATTGAGCGCACGCCCGGCGATCCGGAGCTGGCCTGGCGCGTGCTGGGCCTGCTGAACATCTACCGGCTGGCGGTCCCGTCAGTGCTGTCGGTGCTGGTCGCGCTGGCTTCGGGGCCGCTTTCGCAGGGCCCCGAATTTCCCTCCGTCTATTTCTATACGCTCGCCGCGTGGTTCGTAACCGGCGTGATCTGCATCGGCCTTTTGAAGCGGCACCGGCCCGGCCTGGGCATGCAGGCCTTCATCCACATCGCTTTCGACGTCGTGGCTGTGACCGTACTGCTCGTGGCCAGCGCCGGTGTTGCGAGCGGTATGGGCCTGCTGCTGATCATGCCGGTTGCGGCAATCAGCTTGCTGATGCCGAACCGCGCCGTGGCATTCGTCGCGGCCATCGCGGCGCTCCTGATCCTGCTGCAGCAGCTCGCGCTCCTGGCCGCGGGCCTCGCGCCGGCTTCCGACTTGGCGCAGGCGGGACTCCTCGGCGCAGTCATCTTCATTGCGGCGCTTGCAGCGGCGCCGCTCGCCAGGCGCCTGCGCCAAAGCGAGGCGCTGGTGCGCCAGCGCGACATCGACCTGGCCAACCTCGCAGACCTCTCGCAGTACGTTGTCGAACGGCTGCGCGAGAGCCTGGTTGTCGTGGACGAGCAGGATCGCATCCGCCTGATCAATGAATCGGCGCGCCAGATCCTCGGCAACGGCGCGGGCGCCGATGCGCTTCTCGGTGAGGCCTCGCCGCGGCTCCTGTACCTGCTGACGATGTGGCGCCAGGGACCCGCGGATGTCGATTCGAGCAGCGCCAACCTGCTCGCCGCCGACGGCCTGCGGGAAATCCGCCCGCATTTCGCCCCCCTCGGCCTGGCCCGACCCGGACCGGTGCTCGTGTTCCTGGAGGACCTGACCGCGCTCGATGACCGCATCCAGCAGGCCCGGCTCGCCGCGCTCGGGCGCCTTTCGGCGAGCATTGCGCACGAGATCAGGAATCCCGTCGGGGCGATCAGCCATGCGGCGCAGCTGCTCGCTGAGGACGCGCAGCTGTCCGAATCGGACCGGCGCATGACGGAGATCATCAAGGCGAATGCCGAGCGCGTCAGCACGATCATTGGCAACGTGCAGCAGCTCGCGCGGCGCGAGACCACTCGCCCGGAACGCATGCCGCTTGGCGAGTGGCTCACGGATTTCGTGCAGGAATTTCTCGTCACTGGCGGCCACTCCGCCGGGCAGCTCGAGCTGGACCAGCCCGATCCCGACATGGAAGTACGCGTCGACCCGTCGCACCTGCGCCAGGTCCTGTGGAACCTCTGCGAGAACGCGTTCCGCTACGCCGTCGCGAGCCCGGGCGACCGCGTAGCCATTCGCGCCGGACGTCTTGCCGGCAGCAACCGCCCGTTCCTTGAGGTGCTGGACCGCGGCCCCGGCATCGGCGCTTCGCTGGTCGACCGCATCTTCGAGCCCTTCTTCACGTCTCGCGCCAGCGGCACCGGGCTCGGGCTCTTCATCGCGCGTGAACTGGCGCGATGCAATGGCGCGCTGCTCGTGTACGAGCCGCGCGCTGGCGGCGGCTGCACTTTCCGGGTCGTGTTCGCCGACCCACAGCGCTGGGAACAGTCCTGAGTAACGAATAATGCCAAATCCCAGGGCTCTGATCGTCGACGACGAACTCGATCTGTGCGAACTCCTGTCGCTGACCCTTGCGCGCATGGGAGTCGACTCCAGGGCGGTGCACGACCTGCGATCAGCGCGCCGCGAACTTGAGGGCGGCCAGCCCTACTCGCTGTGCCTGACCGACCTGCGCCTGCCCGATGGCGATGGACTCGAGCTCGTCGAGTGGATCCAGAACCACGCGGCGGACCTGCCCGTCGCCGTCATCACGGCCCATGGACATGTTGAGGCGGCAGTCAAGGCGCTGAAACTTGGCGCCTTCGACTTTGTCTCGAAGCCGCTCGACGTCCCGGACCTGCGCAAGCTCGTCAACCAGGCGCTGAAGCTCTCCGAACGCGGCCGCGAAGGCGACGGCGGCCGGCGCCTGCTCGGCCACTCCGAACCGATGCAGAAGCTTCGCGCGCTGATCGCGCGCGTCTCGCGCAGCCAGGCGCCCGTACACATTGCCGGCGAATCGGGCACCGGCAAGGAACTCGTGGCCCGGCTGATCCACGAAAGCGGGCCGCGCAAGGACCAGTCCTTCGTGCCCGTCAGTTGTGGCGCGATTCCGTCTGAACTGATGGAGAGCGAGCTCTTTGGCCATCGCAAGGGCAGTTTCACCGGCGCCGTCGCCGACAAGCCCGGTCTCGTGCAGGCCGCCGAAGGCGGCACGCTGTTCCTGGACGAGGTCGCCGACCTGCCCTTCGTGATGCAGGTGAAGCTGCTGCGCCTGATCCAGGAAAAGACCGCGCGGCCGATCGGCGAACAGCACGAGCAAGCCGTGGACGTGCGCATCCTCTCCGCGACCCACCGCGACCTGAGCGAACTGGTCGCGGACGGCCGCTTTCGTGAGGACCTTTACTACCGCATCGACGTCATCGAGCTGCGGGTGCCGGCGCTGCGCGAGCGCCTCGGTGACATCCCGGAACTCGCGACTGCGATCATCGCGCGGCTCGCGCTGCGTATGGCCATCCCGGCGCCGGAATTGTCGGACGAGGCCCTGCGCCTGCTGGTCGGGCACAGCTATCCCGGCAACGTGCGCGAACTCGAGAATGTGATCGAGCGCGCGCTGACGCTCTGCGAAGGCACCACGATCCGCGCGCGCGATATCGAACTGCGGGCGACACCGGCCGCGAGCACGGATGCGGGTGACACGGGTGAGAACGCGGCCCTCCAGGAGCAGCTGGCCGGCATCGAGCGCCTGTCGATCCTGCGGGCGCTGGAGCAGCACCGTTTCAACAAGACCGCCGCGGCCAAGGCGCTCGGCATCAGTTTCCGCGCCCTGCGTTATCGCATCAAAAAACTCGGCATCGAGTGACCAACCGCGTCACTTTGTGACGCCAGGCGTCACATGTCCCGCTGCCAGTACCTGAATAGCAACGCCTCGCCGCTGCGAGATCTTCTTTGGATACAGTGACTTACGAAGATAATCTTCAGATGGCACGAACCTTGCTTCTAGATAAGGTGCAACGGCGCGATTGCGCCGCATGACCATTACTCAAGGAGAGGACTCAAATGAAGGCTATTCAAAAGGGCTTCACGCTCATCGAACTGATGATCGTGGTAGCCATTATCGGCATCCTGGCCGCGATCGCGATCCCGGCTTATCAGGACTACACGATTCGTTCGCAGGTGACAGAAGGCATGACGCTCGCGGGTGACCTCAAGGCGTCGATTGCCGAATACACGGCGCAGGTCGGCGACTGGCCGCCGACGATGGTTGAACTCGGTCTCACCGCTGGTGGGGGTGATAAAACCGGCCGTTATGTGTCGGCTGTCGATGTCGCCCTTGGCACGATCACGATCACCTACGGCAAGGATGCGAACACGGCGATCAGTGGTGGTTTTCTGTCATTCCGGCCACTCGTCAACGTCAACCAGGACATCGTGTGGGTCTGCGGTAACGCGATCGATCCTTCCAACACAAGTGATACCCCGGCTGGCCTCGGCGCGTCTGCGTCTGGTGGGAACCTCACCAGCCTGCTCGACAAGTACGTGCCGTCTTCGTGCCGTGCCGGCTTCGGCGGTGCCTAAGACTGGCTTTGATGCATGCCTGACACTGTGGGTATGCGCAAGGCCCCTGGCAACAGGGGCCTTGCTTTTTGCGCAGCCGGGATTTGAGAATCGGCCACCTTGAAACGCAAGATCTCGCGCGACTCCGGTCGCCCATTGGCCTGACACTCGCCCTCTCGCTTGGCGCAGGCTTTCTCGCGCTCTGCGTCTGGTGGACTCTGGGCGACCTGATGGTGGCCTTTGCAGACGACTGGGTGACGGCCTCGGTGACCCATGGCCAGGTATTCGGCCCCGTGCTGAGCGGGCGCCTCGCCTGGTTCGCGATGGCGCTCGTGGCGCTGCACCTGTCGTTCGCGCTGCTCGCTTTCGGACTCGCGAGGCTGACGGCCGCCGCCGCACCCACTTTCGCCGCGGGCCGGCAACTGTGGCTGATCCTGGCCTGGTTCGTAGCACTCGCGGCATTCGCATTGATGGCGAACGCGAGCTGGTATCCCGCGTCGCGCTTTTCGCCGGAGGATTCCTGGCTGCAATCGGGCTGGCATGGCCTGCGGCCGGTCCATGTCGCGCTCGCCGCCCTGCTATTGCCCGTGATCACGCTCGCGGCGCGTGCAAGCGTATGGCAGCCCCGGCCGCGGCGCGCCTTGACGCTGGTATGCGCCTGACGCCGCATATCGACGGGTTCCTGGACGGCGCGCACCGGTTCAGCGACGCGATCAGCCCGCTCGCAAGAACCTATCCGGCGCTGGTTTCGGTGCTGACCGGGCGTCATCCGGTGTCGAGCAATGCGCGATTCAACCTGATGCCGCGCGAACTCGTGCACGAAGGGGACACACTGGCAGATGCGCTGCACGAGCGCGGCTATCACAGCGTCTATGCGACCGACGAAGTCCGCTTCGCGAATTTCGACGAGTCCTTCGGCTTCGACCAGCTGATCACGCCGCCGGTTGGCGCATCGGATTTCCTGCTCGGCAAGGCCGGTGACCTGCCGCTGGTTAACTTGCTGTCCCGGACCCGCGCCGGTGCCTGGCTGTTCCCGAGCAATTACGCCAATCGCGCGGCATACGTGACCTACCAGCCTGCGAGTTTCGTCGGCAGGCTCGATCGCGAACTGGCCGTGAATCGGCCGGGATTTTTCTTCATCCACCTGACGCTGTCGCACTGGCCGTACAGCTGGGCCGGCCTGCCGACACCGACGACACCGCAGGAGTACCGCCCCGCCTACCGCCGCGCGGTCGCGGAAGTGGACCGGCAGTTCGGTGAAGTGTGGAGCGTGCTCGAACGGAAAGGCGTGTTCGAGAATGCCATCGTCGTCGTGCTCTCGGATCACGGCGAGGCCCTTGGCGGCGCGAGCGACTCGATGCTGCGCAAGACCGGCACCGGTATCGAGATCTGGAATTCGCTGTGGGGACACGGGACCAGCGTCATGAGCCCCCACCAGTACAGCACATTGCTGGCGATGCGCGGCTTTGGCCGCGCACGCCTGCCGGGTGTGCCAGCGACGCATGCGTGGCCCGTGTCGCTGGAAGATGTGCGCCCGACCCTGCAGGAATTTGCAACCGGTTCCGCGCCCGCGGGTGTCGATGGGATCTCGCTGTTGCCGTTCTTCAGCGATCCAGTATCCGCGTCGACGCTCGCCAAGCGCGTCCGCTACACCGAAACCGACTTCAACACCCCGAGGGTGCTGGCGGGCAAGTACGACACCTCGGGATTGATCCACGAAGGCGCTGCCTATTACGAAATTGTGCCGGAAACCGGCTGGGTACAATTGCGGCGCAGCCGGCAGCTGGAATTGATGTCCAGGAAGCAGCGTGCGGCGCTGTCGCGGGATTCGCTGCTCGCCGCAATCCCCAGCTCGTCGGACGACTCGGTCTTCTACCTGTTCACGGACCGCCGCTCGCCGCTGCCACGGCGCTTTCAGGGCCGCCCGGACCCCGCGGTCGAACCCGAGGCTGCCCGGCTTTGGGACGCGCTCCAGGCGCGTTTTCCGGGCGAACTGCCGGCAATCGCCGACCTGCCGCGAATGTGACCGCAATCACTCGCCCGATGCCCGGGTTATGGGAGCATCGTCCGCGATTTAACAATTGCTGCCAACCCCCCATGGGGTACATTATTCCGGGCTCGGGACGCAAAACCCCAGGGATGTATTCACCGGATGAATGACAACGCGACCGCGATGACAGCTTCGATCCGGGCGGTGCTCAGCGGCCTGCCGCAGCGCCTCGTCCTGGACGGCCTGATCGACGAGGCCGCGATGCTCGATGCGATCGCGAGCGCGCGCGAGCGCAAGGTTCATTTGGTCAGCTGGCTGGTATCCCACGACCTGGCCGCGGCACGCGACATCGCGATCGCGGCCGCGCTGGAATTCGGCGTCCCGCTGCTGGACCTCGACGCGGTCAACGTCGATCTCGAGACAGTCCGGCTGGTCAATGACAAGCTGCTTTCCAGGCACCGCATTCTTCCGCTCGTCAAGCGCGGCAAGCGCCTCCACGTCGCAGTCTCCGATCCCACCAACCTGCACGGACTCGACGAGATCAAGTTTCAGACCGGACTCGCCATCGAAGCGGTCATCGTCGAAGACGACAAGCTGCAGCGCGCCGTGCAGAAGGCGATCGAGCAGGTCGACACATCGATGCCTTCGCTCGGCGAAGACGACTTCGATCTCGAGAACCTCGACGTATCGCCAGATGACGAGACGGTATCCGAGATCGGCCGCGACGACGTCGAAGACGCGCCGATCGTGCGCTTCGTCAACAAGATCATGCTGGATGCGATCCGCAAGAACTCATCGGACATCCATTTCGAGCCCTACGAGAAGTACTACCGCATCCGGCTGCGCGTGGATGGCGTGCTGCGCGAGATTGCGCAGCCGCCCGTGCAGCTCGCGACCAAGCTCGCGGCGCGCCTGAAGGTGATGTCGCGCCTCGACATCGCCGAGCGGCGCGTGCCGCAGGATGGCCGCATCAAGATGCGGCTCTCCAAGAACCGTTCAATCGATTTCCGCGTCAGCAGCTGCCCGACGCTGTTCGGCGAAAAGATCGTGCTGCGCATCCTGGACGCCAGCACCGCGATGATGGGCATCGACGCGCTGGGCTACGAGCCATTCCAGAAGGAACTCTATCTAAAGACGCTTGCGCGGCCGCAAGGCATGATCCTCGTGACCGGCCCCACCGGCAGCGGCAAGACCGTTTCGTTGTATACCGGGCTCTCGATCCTGAATGTCGAGGACACCAATATCTCGACCGCCGAGGATCCCGCGGAAATCGTGCTGGCGGGCGTCAATCAGGTTAACGTGAACCCCAAGGTGGGCCTGACCTTCGCATCTGCGCTGCGCGCCTTCCTGCGCCAGGACCCCGACGTCATCATGGTCGGCGAGGTCCGCGATCTCGAGACCGCCGAGATTGCGATCAAGGCGGCACAGACGGGGCACCTTGTATTGTCGACGCTGCATACGAATGACGCGCCGCAGACCCTGACACGCCTGGTGGACATGGGGGTCAAGCCCTATGCCATCGCAACCTCGGTCAGCCTGATCATCGCGCAACGTCTGGCGCGGCGGCTGTGCCCGAATTGCAAGTCTTCGCTGACCCTCCCGCCCGAAGCGCTGCTGAAGGAAGGCTTCAGCGAAGACCAGATCAAGCGTGGGGATATCAAGATCCACAAGGCGGTCGGCTGCAGCCAGTGCACGGACGGCTACAAGGGCCGGGTCGGTATTTACGAGGTGCTGCCGGTTACCGAGGCGATTGGCCGGATCATCCTGGAGGGTGGCAGTGCCCCCCATATCCGCGACCAGGCCCACAAGGACGGCGTCTGGAATCTCCGGACCGCGGGTCTAAAAAAGGTCATGGACGGGCTGACCAGCCTTGAAGAAGTCAACCGCGTCACAGTTGAATGATCGGGCCGGGCGTTACCATTCAGGACTCAGGGTAGAGGAACACCGAAACCATGTCGCAGACCGCAGCCGCAGCCAAAGACATCCCCTATTCCTGGGAAGGCAAGGACCGTAAGGGCAACAAGGTCCGTGGCCGCCTGCTGGCCAGGAACGAGAACGAAGTTCGTGCGGACCTGCGCCGCCAGAACATCGTTCCGGTCAAGATCAAGAAGCAGCAGAGCCTGTTCCGCGGTGGCGGCAGCATCAGCCCGATGGACATCGCGGTCTTCAGCCGCCAGCTCTCGACCATGCTCAAGTCGGGTATTCCGCTGGTGCAGGCCTTCGAGATTGTCGGCGTCGGTCATGACAAGCCGGCCATGCAGAAACTGATCCTCGAGATCAAGCAGAACATCGAGGGCGGCAGTGCGCTGCATGAGTCGCTTGCCAAGCATCCGCTGTATTTCGACGACCTGTACGTGAATCTGGTCGAGGCCGGCGAGCAGGCCGGCGCGCTCGAGGCCCTGCTGGACAAGGTTGCGACCTACAAGGAAAAGACTGAAGCGCTCAAGAAGAAGATCAAGAAGGCGCTGTTCTACCCGGCCGCAGTGCTCGGCGTCGCCGTGATCGTGACGTTGATCCTGTTGCTGTTCGTGATCCCGCAGTTCGAAGAACTGTTCAAGGGCTTTGGGGCGGACTTGCCCGCCTTCACGCGCATGGTCATCGGAATCTCGCGGTTCGTGCAGAACCAGGGCTGGTGGATGGGCATCCTGTTCGGCGCCGGCGTGTTCACATTCGCTTACTTCAAGAAACGCTCGCGGGCGATGCGCCACGTGCTGGATCGAATGATGCTGAAGCTGCCCGTGCTCGGCCCGATTCTGGTCAAGGCAGCAATCGCGCGCTATGCGCGCACATTGTCCACCATGTTTTCGGCCGGTGTGCCGCTGGTTGAAGCGATGGAATCGGTTGCCGGCGCGACTGGCAACATCGTCTACGAGACGGCGGTCCTGCGCATGCGCGACGAGGTCGCCACCGGACAGCGCCTGCAACGCGCGATGGAGAATACCGGGCTTTTCCCGAACATGGTCGTGCAGATGATCGCGGTCGGCGAGGAATCCGGTTCGCTCGACGAGATGTCCGCCAAGGTCGCGGACTTCTACGAGCTCGAGGTCGACTCCGCCGTCGACGGCCTGTCTTCCCTGCTCGAGCCGCTCATCATGGCGATCCTCGGCGTGCTGGTCGGTGGTCTCGTCATTGCGATGTACCTGCCGATCTTCAAGCTGGGCGCCGTGATCTGACCGGGCCGCCGGAGCCCTGGGCCATGCTGGCGGCAAATCCGGCCGTATTTGCGGCCGCCGCCGCGCTCTTCGGCCTCGCAATCGGCAGCTTCCTGAATGTCGTGATCCACCGTCTCCCGCTGATGCTGGAGCGGCAATGGCGCGCGCAGTGCGCGGAGATCACGAGTCATCCTGCTGCGCCCGAGGGCGAGCCCATCAGCCTGGTGCGGCCGCGCTCGCGTTGCCCGTCCTGTTGCGCGCAGATCCGCGCGGTCCACAACATCCCGGTGCTGAGCTATCTGGCGCTGCGCGGCCGTTGTGCGTCCTGCAGTGCGCCGATTTCGTTGCGCTATCCGCTGGTCGAACTCGCGACGGCCATCGTGAGCGGCGTGGTCGCCTGGCACCATGGTTTCGGTTGCCAGGCGGCGCTCGCGCTCATTTTCAGCTGGTACCTCATTGCGTTGGCGGGCATTGATATGGACCGGCAGCTGCTGCCTGATGTGCTGACACTGCCACTGCTGTGGATCGGCCTGCTCGCGAGCCTGTCGCCAACCGTCGGCATGACCTCACCGCGCGACGCCTTGATCGGCGCTGCCGCCGGATACCTGATCCTGTGGGCCGTGTTCCATCTCTTCCGGCTTGTCACGGGCAAGGAAGGCATGGGCTACGGGGATTTCAAGCTGCTCGCGGCGATCGGTGCCTGGCTCGGCTGGCAGATGCTGCCGCTGGTGCTGCTGCTGTCGGCCATCGTCGGCACCGCGGTCGGTGTCACGCTGATCGTGATGAAGCGCCATGGCCGCAACGTGCCGATCCCCTTCGGGCCCTATCTTGCGGGCGCAGGCTGGATCGCGATGCTCTGGGGCCCGCTCATCGTCGAGCGCTACCTGGGCGTCGCGGGGCTGCGCTGAGGACGGCCCGGATGCTTCGCATCGGGCTCACCGGCGGTATCGCGAGCGGCAAGACCACCATCGCGGATCTTTTCAGCGAATTCGGCGCCACGGTCATCGACACGGACCGGATCGCCCGGGAGGTCGTCATGCCTGGTCGGCCGGCGTTAGCGGCGCTCACCCAGGAGCTCGGGCGCGGAATCCTCGGTACGGACGGCAGCCTCGATCGCCAGCGCCTGAGGGAACGCATTTTCAGGGATGCGGTGACACGCGCCAAGGTCGAGGGAATCCTGCACCCGGCGATCATCTCGGAGCTGATCGGTCAGGCCGATAGCGCGCCCGGCCCGTACCAGGTCCTCGTAATCCCGCTGCTGGTCGAGGGGGCCCGCCAGGGACTGGTGGACCGGGTGCTGGTGGTGGACTGCCCGGAGCAGCAACAGATCGAGCGCCTGATGCGCCGCGACGGCGAAACCCGTGAAAATGCGGCTCTTGCGCTCGCCGCGCAGGCCACCCGCGCCGAGCGCCTGGCAGTGGCCGATGACGTCATCGCAAATGACAGGGATCGCGCGAGACTTGTCGAAATGGTCGCCGGGCTCGACCGCGAATACCGCCGCCTGGCCGCGAAAATATGAGCACCAGGCATGAGTCCGGAAGCCCGCAGACGGGATACATTGTTTACGGGGCCGGAAGCGGTGCCGCAGAATAGGGCCATGTTCGAGCCAGTCCCGGAATCCCGCGTCGATCCGCAGCCGATCACATACGAGCAGCCGCTCAACGAGCGGATGCGCGCATTCATGCGGCTTGAGTTCCTGTGGCAGCAGCTTTCCTACCATGCGGGTGTCCCGAATTCCTGGTCGAGCCGTTCCGCAGTGGCGGGGCTGCTCGAGATCCTCGCGATCACCTCGCGCGGCGATGCGCGCGGCGACGTGCTGAAAGAACTTGAACGCCAGATGTCGGCGATGCGTGACTACCAGAATCGCCCCGGCGTGGATAGCGCGCGGCTGCGCTCGATCCTCGCCACGCTCGAGCGCCGCCGCGAGCAACTGAATGCTGCGGGCGCGAACTTCATGCAGCGGCTGCGCGAGTCCGAATTCCTGAACGCGATCAAGCATCGCAGCGCGATCCCGGGCGGCACCTGTGAATTTGACCTGCCCGATTTTTATCACTGGCTCAATCTCGAGCCGGACCTGCGCGAGAGCGATCTCGCGGATTGGCTGGTCACGATTCGTCCGCTGTGCGAATCGGTCTCGGAGCTCTTGTGGATCACGCGCGAAAACGCCGCGCCGCGCGATGAGCTCGCGCCGGGTGGCGTCTACCAGATCGTGTTCGAGCGCGACCGGCCGGTGCAGCTCGTGCGCCTCACGCTACCCGGCGGCTCGCGGCTCTATCCCGAGGTCAGCGCCAGCCACCACCGCTGCAGCCTGCGTTTCCTGCGCTGGAACAGCGTGCACAGCCGGCCCGTGCAGTCGACCGAGGATGTACGCTTCGTCCTGACGACCTGCTACTGATCACGATGGTGACGCTCGTCAATTGCCCGCATTGCAGACGTCAGCACGAATGGCGCGACAATCCCTGGCGTCCATTTTGCAGCGAGCGCTGCAAGCTGATCGATCTCGGCGCCTGGCTCGAGGAGCGCCACGCGATCCCGGGCGAAGCCGCCGAGATCCCCGACGCGGACTCCGACGACGACCTGCCAAAGCACTAAAGGCATTAAAGGGGACGCAACCCTTTAACGCATTAAAGGGGACGCAACCCTTTAGAACTTGAGGGGACGCAACCGTTTTCCCTGCAGTAAAGGGTTGCGTCCCCTTTACTCCGCCCTTTACTTAGCGGCCGCCTTTCATCCCAAGATGCTTCGCCAGGAAGGCCCATTGGTTGGCCCAGTCCTCGATCTGCATCCAGGTCGGCTTGCCCGCGCCATGGCCCGCACGCGTCTCGATGCGCACCAGCACCGGGTTTGCGCAGTCATGCTGCGCGTACTGCAGCGCCGCCGCGAACTTGAAGCTGTGCCAGGGTACGACGCGATCGTCGTGGTCCGCGGTCGTCACGAGTGTCGGCGGATAGCAGCGGCCCGGCTTCAGGTTGTGAACCGGGGAATAGGCCAGCAGGGCGCGGAACTGGTCCGGATCCTCGACCGTGCCGTAGTCGCTCGACCAGGCGTAGGCATTCGCGCTTGGCGTGTGATAGCGCAGCATGTCCATGACGCCGACACCCGGCAATGCTGCGCCGAAAAGCTCCGGTCGCTGAGCCATCGCGGCGCCGACCAGCAGGCCGCCGTTGCTGCGGCCGTGAATTGCGAGCCGCGACGACGAGGTGTAGCGACTGGCCACCAACCATTCCGCGGCCGCGATGAAATCGTCGAACACATTCTGCTTGTGCGTCCTGGTGCCGGCCTCGTGCCATTCCGCACCGTACTCGCCGCCGCCACGCAGGTTGGCGACCGCATAGATGCCGCCGCGTTCGAGCCAGGTCGCATAGACCGGGCTGTAGACCGGCGTCAGTGAAACGTCGAAGCCGCCGTAGCCGTACAGCAGCGTCGGATTGTCGCCATTCATCACCGTGTCGCGCCGCCGCGTGATGAACATCGGGATGCGAGTTCCGTCCTTGCTCGTGTAGAAGACCTGCTCGGTCACATAGGGGCTTGCATCGAATGGCACCTGCGGCCGCCGGAATGGGCGGAACTCATCCTTCGCCACATCGTAGCGATAGAGCGCGAGCGGTGTCAGGTAATCCGTGTACGCAAAGAATGTCTCGTTTTCCTTCGGTGAGTCCGGGAAGCCGGTCACCGTGCCGAGGCCCGGCAGTTGGATCTCGCCGCGCAGGCTGCCATTCATGCGGTAGACGCGCAGGCGCGAGCGCGCATCCTCCAGGTAATTGGCGATCACATGACCGCCGGCCAGGCTCGCCTGATAGAGCCGGGCCTGCGCCTCCGGCACGATCTCGATCGGCGCCGGGCTTTCGGATCCGGATTTACCTGCCTCGATCGCGATTACGCGTCCGCGCGGTGCGCCCTGGGTCGTCTTGAAGTAGAGCCGGTCGCCGATAGCGCCCAGAAAATCGTAGATCCCGTCCCACTTGTCGAGAATCCGCGCGACGGGCGCATCGGGCTTCGACAGGTCGCGCAGGTGGATAGCGTTCGTGTCGAATCCGTAGGAGATGACCAGCACCAGCCAGCGTCCGTCCTCCGACACCAGGCCATAGGGATTGTGGCGCGGGTTCTCCGGCGTCGCGTAGACGGCCTCATCAGTCTCCTGGGCGGTGCCGAGCCGATGCCGATAGACGCTGACCTGCTGCTGATCGTCGCCGCGTCCGTCTGCGCCCTTGGGATATCGCGAGTAGTAGAACGCACTCGCGTCCGGCATCCAGGACACGCCCGTGAACTTGGTGTCGCGGATCAGATCCGGCAGATCACGTCCCGTGTCGACTTCCCGCACCTGCCAGGTATCCCAGTCGGAGCCGCCATCGGACACTGCGTAGGCGACGTAGCGTCCATCGGGACTGATCGAGTAGTCCGCGAGCGATGCCGTCCCGTCCCTGGAAAGCGTGTTGGGATCGACCAGCACGCGCGGCGTCGCATCTGCCGCCGGTGCCCAGTAGAGGACACCCTGATTCTGCTTGCCGCTCTTCTCGACGTAGAAATAGCGGCCACCACGCTTGACCGGTACGCGCGACTTTTCGTCGAGCCAACTGTAGCCGTACTGTTCGTAATCCCATAGTTCGGACAGCCGTGTACGAATCACTTCGCGCGCAGGAATTGCTTCGAGGTATGGCTGCGAAAGTTCGTTCTCCGCCGCCACCCAGGCCGCGATTTCCGGCCCCGGCGTTTCCATCCAGCGGTAAGGGTCGGCAACTTTCGTGCCGTGATATTCATCGACTACCTGCCCCCGCACTGCTGCCGGATATTGCAGGGCCAACGGATCGTGGGCCGTGCTCATGGTCGGATAGGTCCCCAGAATGACCAGGGCGAAACCGGATATGACATGGATGCGCACCGTGTCTACACTCCACGCGGGTCGTGGCGTGAATTCTAGCAAAGCCGCGCAATGGTAAGTCCGATCTGCGACAGGACGGAGCAACGATGCGTTCATTCATGATTGGAATCACGGCGAGCCTTGCCTTGACAGCCGCCGCCGGAGCTCGCGACCTGACGGTCGAGCGGCTGTTCGATGCACCCGACTTGCAGGGACCTGCGCTGCGCCAGGTACGGTTTTCGCCGGACGGCGCGCTCGTGTCCTATCTGCGGGCCAGGGACGACGATCCGGAGGTCTACGACCTGTGGGCCTATGACATCGCCGCAGGCCAGCATCGTCTGCTGGTCGATTCGCGCAGTCTCGTGCAGGTACAGGAGACGCTGTCGGCCGAGGAAGAAGCACGCCGCGAACGCCAGCGCACTGCGGCGCTGCGTGGCATCGTCGAGTATCAGTGGGCGCCGGATTCGCACGCACTCCTTTTCCCGCTCGGTGGCGACCTGTATCACTACAGCCTTGCCACGCCAGTCAACGAAGCAGTACGTCGTCTGACGGCGACCGAGTCCTACGAAATCGACCCGCAGTATTCGCCGAAGGGCCGCTAAGTCAGCTTCATCCGCGACCAGGATCTCTACGCCGTCGAAATTGCGACGGGCGCTGAACGGCGGCTCACGACCGGCGCTGGCGGGCTGATCAGTCATGGCGTCGCCGAGTTCATTGCGCAGGAGGAAATGGATCGCGACACCGGTTACTGGTGGTCGCCCGACGAACGGCACATCGCATTCACGCGCGTGGACGAATCACCGGTCGCGGAACTCGAGCGCTTCGAGGTCCACGCGGACGGGCTGCACGTACTGCGCCAGCGCTATCCAGCCGCGGGGGCCGCGAATGCGGAAGTCCTTCTCGCCGTCCTCGACCTCGAATCCGGTGAGGTCGCCTGGGCGGATCCCGGCCGCACCGATCACTACCTCGCGCGCGTAAACTGGTTTCCCGAGGGAGACCAGCTCCTGGTTCAACGCCAGTCGCGGGACCAGAAACGCCTCGACCTGCTGATTTTTCCGGTCACGGGTGGCAGCGGGCGCCTGCTGTTCTCAGAGGTGAGCGACACCTGGGTGGACCTGCACGAAGATCTTTACTTTCTGCCGCGCCGCAAGGAACTGCTGTGGGCTTCGGAAAGGACCGGACACAATCACCTGTACCGCTATGGCTATGACGGCAGGTTAAAGGGCGCCATCACCGCGGGTGACTGGGATGTCATCGGTGAATCGCAGGCGCCAGCCGTACGCGGCATTGACGAGAAGCGCGGCAGCGTCTATTTCATGGCGACGCTCAAGACACCGCTCGAGCGCCAGCTCTATGTCGCCAGTCTCGATGCAGGCAGTGCGCGCGCGCCGCGGTTGCTGACATCGCAGGACGGCTGGCACAACGTCACGATGTCGCGGGACGCGAAGCGCTATCTGCTGGGCTACAGCGATCCGAACCAGCCGCCGCAGCTTTCGCTGCATGACATCACCGGCAAGCGGCTGGCCTGGCTCGTCGAGAACCGGCTGGACGACCAGCATCCGTATGCGCCCTACCGCGACCGGCATGTGACGCCGGAATTCGGCACGTTTCCGGCGGCAGACGGCACGCCACTGTATTGGCAGTTGTACAAACCCGCCGGTTACGAGCCGGGCCGCCGCTACCCGGCGATTCTCCTGGTCTACGGCGGACCAACGGTGCAGACCGTGCAGCGACGCTGGAGCGAGCGGCGCGGCGGCCAGAGCGCGCAGCTCTTCACGCAGCGCGGCTATGCCGTCTTCGCGATCGACAATCGCGGCGCGGGCGGACGCGGTCAGGCCTTCACGACTGCGCTGTACCACCACATGGGTGGCGTTGAAGTCGTGGACCAGCTGCAGGGCGTCGAATGGCTCAAGCAGCAGCCATTCGTGGACCCGGCGCGTGTCGGTGCCTTTGGCTGGAGCTATGGCGGTTACATGATACTGATGTTGATGATGCAGTCACCCGGCACTTTCGCGGCCGGCGTCGCCGGCGCGCCGGTGACCGACTGGCGGCTCTACGACACGCATTACACGGAACGCTATCTCGGCATGCCGGACGAGAATGCCGATGGCTACCGGCAGTCCAATGTGTTGACCTACACCGGAGCGCTGCGCGACCGGCTGCTCGTGATGCACGGCATGGCCGACGACAACGTGCTGTTCACGCACACCACGCTATTGATCAAGGAACTGGTCGCCGCGGGACGGACCTTCGAGGTAATGCCCTACCCGGGCAGCAAGCACGGGGCGCTCAGCTTCAAGGAAACCGGCATCCACGGCTGGAACACGATCCTGGATTTCTTCGATCGCCAGCTTTAAAAAGGGGACGCGCCCCATTTACGTTGAAAGGAAAAGGGGCGCCCGTCCCCTTTTTAAAAAAGTCCCCTTTAACT
>JANPCY010000059.1:0-19097 GCA_031431175.1 Steroidobacteraceae bacterium
TGGCGGCCAGCGGCACCTCGAGCTCCTCGGCAAGCAGCATCGGCAGCGCCGTGTAGACGCCCTGTCCCATTTCCGAGCGATCGACAAGCACGGTGATGCGGTTGTCGCCGCCGATCTTCAGCCAGGCGTTCGGCATGCCGCCAACTGCGGCCGCGACCAGCGTTCGCTTGCCGCAGCCAGGCAGCGTCAGGCCGATGATCAGCCCGCCACCGGCCAGTGCCGAGACCTTCAGGAAGTCGCGCCGACCGGGATCGGTTGCGTGCGTATCCATGGTCATTCCCCTTTCCTGGAGAGTTCTGCGGCACGGTGGATCGCCTTGCGGATACGGGGGTAGGTACCGCAGCGGCAGATATTGCCGGACATCGCCACGTCAATTTCCTCGTCGGTCGGCGCCGGGCTGCGTTCAAGCAGAGCGACCGCCGACATGATCTGCCCTGACTGGCAGTAGCCGCATTGCGGCACATCCAGTTCGAGCCAGGCCTGCTGCACCGGATGGCTGCGATCCGCCGACAGGCCTTCGATCGTCGCGATATGTTTGCCCTCGACTGCCGCGAGCGGCAGCACACAGGACCGCGTCGCCACGCCGTCCACGTGCACAGTGCAGGCACCGCACAGCGCCAAACCGCAACCGAATTTTGTGCCGGTCATGCCGAGGTGGTCACGAAGCACCCACAGGAGCGGCGTGTCGGCGGCGGCCATGACATCGATTTCACGGCCATTGACACTGAGTTTCATCGGGCTGGACTCCTCAACCGCCGGCCGGATCGCATTATTACGCTGCCTGACCAGAAGCGCACTACAATCGCGCCGCGCCCCCACGAGGCGCGGACTTGACCCGGGATGTGTAGCGCATGGATGCCCTGATCTTCATCGTCGATTCGGTGCTGACGCTCGCGGTCTTCGCCTTTCTGCTTCGCTTCCTGCTGGCCATCGTGCGCGCCGACTTCCGCAATCCGCTGTCACAGGCAATCTTGTCGCTGACCAACTGGCTCGTGCTGCCGCTGCGCCGGCTCCTGCCGCCCATGGGTCGCGTCGACACTGCCTCGCTGGTCGCACTGATGGTCGTGCAGTTCACGATGACCCTGGTCATATTCCGCCTGCTGACCGGCGCCCTGATGCCCTTGCTGCCGCTCGTCATCGCCGGCCTGACCTCGCTCGCCATTACGACAATCCGGCTCTTGCAGGTCCTGATATTCGTCTATGCACTCCTGTCATTCATTGCGCCGGGAGCCTACAGCCCGGTCGTCGGCCTGCTCTCGTCGCTGTGCGAGCCGCTGCTGCGACCGTTGCGCAGGGTATTGCCTGTGCTGGGTGGCCTCGATTTCTCGCCGCTGGTCGCGCTCATCGGCTTGCAGGCCCTGCTGATCCTGATCACCTGAGCCATGGACCGATCCTGGTGCAGGCGCGACGCGACGGGGCTCTGCATCGCGGTGCGCATCCAGCCACGTGCCGGCGCCGACCGGATCTGCGGTGTCCAGGGCGGGCGCCTGAAAATCCGGATCGCGGCCGCGCCGGTGAATGAGGCGGCCAATGAGCGGTTGCGGCGGTTCATCGCCGGGCTTTTTGACGTGCCACAGGCCTCGGTCAGCCTGCTGCAGGGCGGCAGGTCGCGCGACAAGCTGCTCGCCATCGCGGGCCTCAAGCGGCTGCCACCGGCGCTCGCCGGCTTGCTGGAGCACCAGGGTTGAGGACCTCCTGACTTGTTGCTGCGCACGCAAATCCTCGCGCTCAGCTGCCTGACAATCTGCGGCTGTGGCGACAATCCGGACTCGCCGCCACCGGCCCGTGAATTTTCCGACCCCGGCTTTGTCAGCGCAGGCGGCGTCCGGTTGTATTACGCGCTGACATTGACCAGCGACCTGCCTCCAGTGATTGCAGGCAGTTACGACATTGTGCAGAGACCCAATCTAGCTCTGCTGACGATTACGATCACGCCCGCAACCGGCCCCGCCACGGAGCGGCTCGTGGCAATCGAGCTCAGCGCGGAGGCCGTGACACTCATCGGCAAACGACAAGCATTGTCGTTGCGTCGTGTCAACGAACTTCGCGGCCCGACTTATCTGGCGACAGTCATGGTGCGGCATCGCGAGCCGATCACGATCGAGATTCGGGCGCGCACCGTCGCCGACGGTCCCGATATCAGCGCCCGTTGGACCCGGGAATTCTATCTCGAGTGAAGATCGCTGCCTCGCGGCGAGCCGTAAAAAACCGCTCGAAATAGCTCTCGACCCACTTATGCCACGGGATTTTCCGTGGTATCGTGCGCGCCGACATGTGATCAAGGCGGGATTCTCCCGCCGCTGCCAAAACCACAGGAGACAACTCAATGGCGAAGAAGAACGCGGCTCCGACGAAGTCGCAGATCGTATCGGCGGTCGCGGGCGCGACCGATCTCAGCAAGAAGCAGGTCGGCGCAGTGCTCGATTCGCTGAATGGCGCGATGAAGAAGGCGCTGAAGGGCGCCGGTGTTTTCACGTTGCCAGGCGTCTGCAAGATGCGCGTCGTGAAGAAGCCCGCCACCAAGGCGCGCGAGGGCGTCAATCCTTTCACGGGCGAGAAGATGATGATCAAGGCCAAGCCGGCCTCGAAGAAGGTGCGTATTCGCGCCCTCAAGAACCTCAACGAGATGGTCGGCTGAAGCCAGCCGTCGAGTTGTACTCAAGGTACGAACGGGGCGGCCCTGCCGCCCCGTTCGTTTTTCAGTGGGCCGCTTTCAAGTGGCAGCCCAGCCATTTCCCGACCAGCGCACGCAATACCGTCAGGCGGCCGTGAAAGAAATGCTCGGCGCCCGGCAGGATTTCGACCTGCGGCGCGGGATTCAGGTCCCTGGCCCAGCCCAGCACGGCCTCATGACTGACCAGTTCGTCGGCATCGCCCTGCACGACCAGCCATGGACAGCGCGGAACCTCGAGCTTTGCAAAGTCGAAGCGCTGCACCGGCGGGGCGATCGTCACCAGCAGCCGCGCGTCGCGCGCCGCGGCGACACGAAGCGCGACGTAGCTTCCGAAAGAGAAACCGAACGCCCAAAGTTTTTCGGCGCCCAACTCGCGCCGGCACCAGTCGGCAACTGCCGCCGCATCGTCGGATTCGCCCACGCCGTTGTCATGGGTGCCGCCACTGCCGCCGACGCCTCGGAAGTTGAAGCGCAGGCTGGTGATGCCCTGATCCTGCGCCGCACGCGCCAGCGTGTGCACGACCTTGTTCTGCATCGTGCCGCCGTAGAGCGGGTGCGGATGACAGCACACGGCAACGATCCCTGCGACCGCGCCCGGCGGCCGCTCGATCAGTGATTCGATCAGCCCGGCGGGACCGGCAATCGAGATCTTCTGGAGTGTCGGTGCATGTTTGGTCACGCCGCTTGCTCAACGCGAGCTTTCATTGCGCCTGTGGGGCGCTTGTCACGGTCTCGACGGCAAGCAGCTCGACTTCGAAGAGAAGCGTCGAGCGTGGCGGGACCGCACCATTGCCGACGTCGCGATCGCCGTATGCGAGCGCGGGCGGAATGACGAGGCGCCGCAGGCCACCGACCCTCATCCCCACGACGCCATGGTCCCAGCCCTTGATCACGTGCCCGCCACCCAGCGGAAACGACAATGGCTGCCGGCGCGCGCGCGAATTGTCGAACTGGCGGCCGCGGTGATCCTGCGCCTGCCAGTCGTACAGCCAACCCGTGTAATGCACGACGCAGACCATGCCGGGCAGTGCCTCATCGCCGACACCGAGCACCAGATCCGTGATCACCAGGGGCTCCTCCAGCGGCACTTCCGCTGCCTGCATTTCCTGAGCAGCGGCCTGCGCCGCGCACCAGGACAATGCACCGGCCATCAGTGCGGAACCCATCCAGGTGCTCACTTTGATGGCTCCGGCTTGAAATCGAGAGCGGCGGAATTAATGCAATACCGATGTCCGCTCGGCTGCGGACCATCGTCGAATACATGACCGAGGTGGGCGCCGCAGTTTGCGCAACGCACTTCGGTGCGGTGCATTCCGTGCGACTCGTCGTGTCGCGCCTCGACCTGCGATCCAGCCACAGGCTGCCAGAATGACGGCCAGCCGGAACCGGAATCGTATTTGGCCCCGGACGAGAAAAGATTTTCTCCGCAACAGACGCACAAGTACATGCCCGTGCTTTCATTGCGGTAATGCTCGCCCGTGAACGCGCGCTCCGTGCCCTGCTGCCGCGTCACGTAGTACTGCTCGGGCGTCAGGCGCGCGCGCAATTCGTCGTCGGTCGGCTTCTTGCCGCTCATGAGGGAAGCTCTGATCTATTCCTGCATGCGGCGCGTCGCGCGCGCGCAACCCGCTGGGACCGGGCGATTTTCGTCCGTGGCGGCGTTGCTCGTCGCTGATGTATCCCGATACACATCGCTCCTCGCTCCTTGCCGCGGACGAAAATCGCGCACGGTCGCGCCCATGCGGGAATAGATCAGAGGTTCCCTAAAGATATCAGCTTTGCGGCCGCCCGCGAACGCGGCCGGTCAGTGCTTGCCGAGCAGCCAGTCATTGAGCCGACGGACGAATCCCGCCGGATCCGGCGGCGTGCCACCGTCAGCAATCTGCGCTTGATCGGCAAGTAATGCGGCGAGCGAGTCGAAGGCCGGACCGTCCGGCAGCAAGTTGAGCCGTGCCACCAGCGGATGCGCCGGATTCAATTCCAGCCAGGGCCGGGATTCGGGCAACTTTTGACCGGTGGCCTCGAGCAGCCGGCGCAACTGGGGCCCGGGATCCGCCGCATCGCGTACCAGGCAGGCGGCCGATTCGGCAAGGCGCGTGCTCGCACGCGCACCGGCCACCCGCTCCCGAAGCCGCGCAGCGACGCGCGCATACAGCGCCGGCATCGCGTCATCCGGCGCGACGGCCGCGGTCAGTGGGGGCAGGTCGGCGAGTTCAAGTTCGCCGCTCGCCACATCCTTGAAAGCGCGGCCGTCGATCTCGTCGAGATGGGCAACGAGCCAGGGATCGATGCGATCAGAAAGCAGCAGCACCTCGACACCACGCACGCCCAGGCCCTCGAGTTGCGGACTCTGGCGCGCCGCGGCCGCACTGTCCGACAGCAGGTAGTAGACCTGCTTCTGTCCCTCCGGCATGCGCGCGACGTATTCGGCCAGCGAATTGAGTTCGCCGTCGCCCGCGGTCGATGCGAATCGCAGCAGCGGCAGGATCCGCTCGCGATTGCCCGGGTCCTCGACGACGCCTTCCTTCAGAACGTTGCCGAATTCCTTCCAGAATGTCCGGTACCTGTCTGGCTCATCGGTGGCGAGCCGGGCGAGCATTTCCAGCACGCGACGCGTGATCGCGCCCTTGATTGCCTGCACTTCGGCATCCTGCTGCAGCAGTTCGCGCGACACATTGAGCGGCAGGTCCGCCGAATCGACAACGCCCTTGACGAATCGCAGATACAGCGGCAGGAATTGCTCGGCGTCATCCAGGATGAACACGCGCCGGACATAAAGCCTGAGACCGCGCGGCGATTCGCGATTGTAGAGATCGAATGGCGCAGCGGTGGGCACGTACAGAAGCGTCGTGTATTCGCGCCGGCCCTCGACCTGGTTATGGCTCCAGGCGAGCGGCTCGGCGGCATCGTGGGAGACATGACGGTAAAACTCCCGGTAATCGTCGTCGCTGAGCTCCTGCCGCGGACGGGTCCACAGGGCCTGTGCCTGGTTGACGCGGTCATACTCGCCCTTGCCGCCGTCCGGGCGCAGCAGGACCGGGAATGCGATGTGATCGGAATAGCGCCGGATCAGCGCGCGCAGGCGGAACGGATCGGCGAACTCCGCCGCATCCTCCTTCAGTTGCAGTGTGACGGCCGTGCCGCATTCCTCGCGGGTGATCGTTTCAAGCGTAAATTCGCCGTCACCGTTCGAGCTCCAGCAGACCGCAGCAGCAGGCTCGCTGCCGGCACGGCGTGAGCGGACTTCCACGCGCTCCGCGACGATGAATACCGAGTAGAAGCCGACGCCGAACTGGCCGATCAGCTGGCTGTCTTTCTGCTGGTCGCCGGTCAGGCGTGCAAAGAACTCGGCAGTACCGGATTTCGCGATCGTGCCGAGATGCTCTCCCGCCTCCTCGCGTGTCATGCCGATGCCGGAATCGCAGACGGTCAGCGTGCGGGCCTTCGAGTCGAAATCGACGCGGATCTGGTAAGCCTGGCCGCCGCTCGCAAGCGCGGGATCGGCTAGCGAGGCGAATCGCAGCCGGTCACAGGCATCGGAGGCGTTGGAAATCAGCTCCCGCAGAAAGATCTCGCGGTGGCTGTACATCGAATGGATCATCAGCCGCATCAAACGGCTGACTTCGGCCTGGAACCCCCGGGTTTCAGTCGCGTGCTCGCTCATCGGCGCCTCCTGGCGATCGGAGTCTGCCAATGGTGGCACGGATTGGGGAACCTCTGATTGACTCCCGCATGGGCGCGACCGTGTGCGATTTTCGGTCCTGGCAAGGAGCGAGGAGCGATGTGTATCGTGATACATGAGCGACGAGCGACACCGCCAGGACTGAAAATCGCCCGGTCCCAGCGGGTTACGCGCAGATATATTGACGCGCCGGCCGCTCGCCTCGTCCATAGCCCTTGCTATGGGACTTCGGCTCGCGCCTTGTCGCGCCCCCGCGCGCGCGTAACGCGCCTCATGCGGGAGTCAATCAGAGGTTCCTTGGATTCAAGAGCGCGTGCGGCGTCCGGCGGGTTCAGCTGCTGCCAGGGCCGCGCGCGGCCGGCCACAGGCCCAGTCGATGCCGCAGCGCGCAGACCAGGTCATCCAGCTCGTCGAACAGCTGCGCAAGTCTTTCCATCGGTGGCAGCCGGACGCTCAGCGCCGGCCGCTGCCGGGCGCCGGCTCGACCGGCTCTTCGCCGTTCTCGCTGCGCCAGGCGCTGCGGACCTTGTCGGCCCAGTTCTTGTAATTCGAGTACTTGGTGAGTTCGCGCGAAATCGTACCGTGGCGGCTGACCACGGCGCCACGGCGCGGCACGCGCGGCGAGGCTTCCGTACCGCCACGGTCCGTCCGGCCATCGCCAGCACCGGCAGACAGCTTGATATCCGTCACGTTTGGATCGCCTGATGGCGCTTCATGCCACGCAAGTTACGCGCGGCACAGCGGCCGATACAGGAACTGGGTCACAGGTCGCGGGACGAAAGGCCCCGCGGCGCGGCGTAATCAGGCGATTCGGTAACTAGGCCGGTATTCGCCGACCAGTTTCATGCGTCCCTGCGAGACAAATGCCCGCAATAAATCGTCAAGCGGCTTCGCGATCTGCTTGTCGGCGTGGATCACAAACGGCCCCTGCTCCTCGATCAGCCGGATGCCCTGCTCCTTGACGTTGCCGGCGACGATGCCGGAGAAGGCGCGGCGCAGATTGGCGGCACGCTCGTGCACCGGCTGTTGCATGGAGAGCGAGAGACCCGCCATCGCCGCGTGACTGACATCGAATGGTTGCTGGTATGGCGGCGGGATCTGCAGCAGCCAGTTGAAGTTGTAGGCATCACCCGCGCGGCGCCGCGAGCGGCGCACGGCGTCGAAACCGCGCTGCATTTCGCGCGCAACTTCGGCTGGGTCGGCAATGACGATGCGGTAACGCTTCTGCGCGTCGGGGCCGAGCACCAGTCCGATGAAGCGGTCCAATTGTTCGAAGTAGGCCGAGCTTTCGGCAGGACCGGTGAAAACGAGCGGCAATTTCTGCTCGGCGTTGGCCGGCTCCAGCAGGATGCCCAGCAGGTAGAGGATCTCCTCTGCCGTGCCGGCGCCGCCCGGGAAACGATGATGCCGTGACCGAGGCGGACGAATGCCTCGAGGCGCTTCTCGATGTCCGGCAGGATCACGAGCTGATTGACAATCGGATTCGGCGGCTCGGCCGCGATGATGCCCGGCTCGGTGACGCCGATATAGCGCCCGTCCCGGATGCGCTGCTTCGAATGGCCGATCGTCGCCCCCTTCATCGGGCCCTTCATCGCGCCCGGACCGCAACCGGTGCATACCGAAAGGCCGCGCAGGCCGAGTTCGTAGCCGACCTTCTTGGTGTAATCGTATTCCTCGCGCGGGATCGAGTGCCCGCCCCAGCAAACGACCAGGTCGGGCCGGCCCTTGTGGTCGAGCACGCGCGCATTGCGCAGGATGCAGAAGATCGCGTTCGTCACGCCGGCCGGGTCGCGCAGGTCGAAGCGCGCGACAATCTCGTTGTGCGTGTACACGATGTCGCGCAGCACGGCGAACAGGTGTTCCTTGACGCCGCGGATCATCTCCCCGTCCACAAAGGCGCTGCCCGGCGCGTGGTGCATCTCGAGTTTGATGCCCCAGGGCTCGCGCATGATGCGCAGCTCGAAATCCCGGTAAGCGTCGAAGATAAGGCGCGCATCGTCGATCAGCGTGCCGGAATTCAGCACCGCGAGCGCACAGCGCCGGAACAACGGATAGAGGCCGCCCTGTCCGCGATCCAGCAGCTTGTCGACTTCCTGCTGTGAAAGATTCTCGAGCACGCCCTTGGGCGACACCCGCGCATGCACGACGGCTACCAGATCACGTTCGGATGCGGGAGTCACGGATGGATCTCGATCGGCGTGTCGAGCCCGGTAAGCAACCAGAAATCGAGCATGTCCTCATTAGACAGCGCGATGCAGCCATCGGTCCAGTCCGTATTCAGATATCGATCGCGCGAGTACTTCGGCAGGTTCGGCAGGCCGTGTACCATGATCAGCCCGCCGGCCGACCAGCCATTGCGGCGCGCGAGCGCCACATCGGCGGCCTCGGGATAGGAGACCTGCACTGACAGAAAAAATTCGCTGCGCGCATTGCGGCGTGTCAACCGATAGCTGCCTTCCGGCGTGCGGAAATCGCCCTCGCGCTGCTTGCGGCCGTCCGGACTGAGACCCAGCGAGACCCGGTAATTTGCGATCGCGCGGCCCTCGCGCAGAAGTTCCATCCGGCGTTCCGACTTGTGCACGATCACGCGGTCCGCAGGCAGCAGCACGCCAGCCGGTGCAATCCGGTCGGCAACCGAGTCGGCGGACACCGGCAGCGCCAGCAGCACCGCAAGGAATGTTGATCTGAACAACAAGTGGGCCATTCGGCGCGGGAGTATAGCGCCGCCGGCGGGCAATCGCGCCTCAGTGCTCGATCAATTCGACCGCATCACAATTTCGCGAAGTTGCACGCGCCACCAGGCGGTATTCGCGGCCGGCCTCGAGATCGGCCTCCACCACGAACCGGCGCGTCACGCCGTTTTCCAGTACCCGGCAATCCACCAGCAGGGAATGCCGACCCGCTGGCAGCTCGATCGCCCTTGCATGCAGTGAAATCCTGCGGTCCCCGACTTTTCTCAGACGCAGTTGCACCGGCAGCCCGGCGGAAAATGCGGGGTCAGCGCGCACGATTGCGCTTTCGCCGGCTGGCAACTCAGGACGCGGGTAGACGCGTTGCGTTGTACAGGCCGCGGTCACTGCCGTCACGAGCAATATCAGCATCCGCATCTTGCCGCACCCGGGCTGCCGGAAAAAAGGCGGCCCGGAGGCCGCCTGGGAGTACACGCGCAGCTCCTGTAGTCAGGTGCCGCCGGGCGGGGACCCGGCACGCGCGTGGATCAAAATCATTCCGCCTAGCCGCACTTCGACTCGCCGCAGGCGAGACAGGTCATGCAGCCGTCCATCATGACGACCGCCGCGGTATTGCATTTCACGCACAGCTGCGCGCCTTCGGGATAGCTGCTCTTGGCGAATGCATCCGTCTGGCGATTGCGCTGTTCCCATTCACTGCGCTTGGACTCGATCAGCAGCAGGCGCGCGGCGTCCATCTCGGGCACTTTCATGAGACCGATGGACTGCAGGTGCCGTTCGACGACGTAGCCGATCTCGGCCACGATCGACGGCATGAACTTGCCGCCCGGCTGCCAGTAGCCACCACGCGGGTCGAAGACCGCCTTGAGTTCCTCGATAAGGAACACGACATCGCCGCCCTTCCTGAATACGGCCGAGATGATGCGCGTCAGAGCGACGATCCACTGGAAATGGTCGAGATTCTTCGAGTTGATGAAGATCTCAAACGGCCGGCGATGCTCGTGCTCGGTGCCCTCATTCAGCATGATGTCGTTGATCGTCAGGTACATCGCATGATCGGAGACCGGGGTCTTGATCTTGTAGGTCGAGCCGATCAGCACCTCGGGGCGCTCGAGCCGCTCGTGCATCCACACGACCTTGCCGCCGCCGTCCTTGCGGGCCTTGCCGTCGCGCGGCTGGCCGGCAACCGCCTTGTCCGTATCAGGCTTCTGCACCCGGTACTTCACGATCTTCTTGTCGAATTTGAGTCTGCTCATGTCCTTGATCCTCGCCCCGCCCTCAGAACCTGCCGTAGTAGCCTTCTTTCAACGCGTCGAACAGGTTCGCCGCGGTGTGCACTTCACCGTCGTACTCGATCTCCTGGTCACCCCTGGCCTCGACCTCGCTGCCGTCCTCGAGCGTGAACACGTAGGTTGTGTTCTTGAGGTCGTCCTCCTTGACCAGCACGCCCTGGTGCGCCTCCGGATTGAAGCGGAATGTCGTGCAGCCTTTCAGCCCCTGCTCGTGGGCGTACAGGTAAATGTCCTTGAATTCCTCGTAGCGGAAATCGGTCGGCACATTCGCGGTTTTCGAGATCGACGAATCCACCCATTTCTGGGCCGCGGCCTGGATGTCCACATGCTCGCGCGGCCCGATGTCCTCGGCCGTGATGAAACAATCCGGCAGGCGCTCGCCCGCCGATGTCGAGCCAGGCATGGCGCGCGGGTTGACCAGTTCGCGATAGGCCAGCAGCTCGAAGGAATAGACGTCGACGCGTTCCTTCGACTTCCTGCCTTCGCGGATCACATTGCGGAAATAGTGATGTGCGAACGACGGCTCAATGCCATTCGACGCGTTGTTCGCGAGCGACAGAGAAATCGTGCCGGTCGGCGCGATCGACGAGTGATGCGTGAAACGCGCGCCGACCGTCTCGATTTCCTTGACGAGCTCGGGCGCGGTCTCCGCGAGACGGCGCATGTAACGGCTGTAACGGGCGTGCAGCACGCGGCCCGGCACGCGATCGCCGACCTTCCAGCCATCACGGGCCATCTCCGGGCGCCGGCGCAGCATCGCGCGGCTGACCGCGAATTCCTCATTCATGATCGGCGCAGGGCCCTTCTCGCGGGCTAGCGCGACACCCGCCTCCCAGCCGGCGATCGCCATCTCGCGCGCAACATTCTCTGTGAATGAGACCGATTCCGGCGCGCCGTATTTCATGCCGAGCATCGTGATCGCCGAGCCCAGGCCCAGGAATCCCATGCCATGGCGGCGCTTGCGGGCGATTTCCTCGCGCTGGCGCGCGAGCGGCAGGCCATTGATCTCGACGACGTTGTCGAGCATGCGCGTGAACACGCGCACGACTTCGCGGTATTCGTCCCAGTCGAATTTCGCCTCAGCGGTAAATGGCTGGCGCACGAATCGCGTCAGGTTGACCGAACCCAGCAGGCAGGAGCCGTACGGGGGCAACGGTTGCTCGCCGCAGTTGTGGGCATGCAGGCCATTGGCGTCAAAGGCATTGATGCCGGGGACCTGCGTGTCATAGACCGCCTCGACGCCATCCGGCACCACGGCCGTCACCCGCGCGACGAAGCGCTCGCGGTTCCGCGTGCGCCGATAGCTTCCCAGCAGACCGGCGAGTCGGGCGGCCTTTTGGGAGTCGGCGAAACCGATCAACCCAGCGAACCGCTCCAGGTTCTCGCCCGAAATGACGAGCTCGTGCTGCGCCTGCGTGGCATAGATGGCACGGCCACCGCGGCCATCCGGCAACTCCGTCGTGCCCGCGACGCGGCGATCGCGATAGAGCCGCGCTGCAATTCCAAGGCGCAGCAGCATGCGTTGCGCGGCTTCGAGGCGCGGCAGATCCGACTGCGCCAGCCGGACGCTCACGCCCTTCTGCTGGCTGCCCTGCACCGAACCGTCGGTGTCAAAAAGCCCGCGCAGGAAGCCGCGGTAGAACTCGCAGGAAGCGCGCTCAATGGTGGGCGTGATGCGCTTGTCGCCCGGGGTCATGCCGACCTCGAGGGCGAGAGTCTTCAGCGCACCGAGCACCAGACGATGTTCGCTGCGGCCGGCAACCGCATGCCAGCCGGTGAAATCGGCGCGGTGCGGCAACGTTTCCGCCGCCGCCAGCGCCTCTGCCATCACGGCGCGCACGCCGTATCCGGCTTCCACAACGCCATTTACGACCGCCGCCGGCTGCCACACGGACAGCACGGCCTTGTCGTCCTTCAGCGTGCCGTCGCCGACCAGGAGTCCCAGCAGGTACCCCTGCTCGCGCGTGTACGCCCCCGCCCAGGCCGCGCCCGCACGATGATCATTGAGCAGCACGCGATCGCCGGTCCGGAGCTCCCCGGCGGCGCACCACTCGGTTTCCGTCGCCCAGCGCGTGTAGTGCGTGACGCGCCGCAGGCAATGTTCAGACGTTAGGCGAAGCCCATAGCCTTCGGCGGTCTCGAGCCGCACGACGGGTTTCGTTCCAGTCGGGAAGAATCCCTCCGGGCCGGATGTGTGATCGGTGCCGTCGATGCGCGCGAGGAATGGCTGGCCGACGAGTTCTGCGACCTGACGCGGACCCGTTGCCGTGTGGACCCAGGTGTCGGCCGTCACACAGGGGTTGGTCGCGCGGATGTTCTCGCACCACCAGTTGTTGTTCATCTCGTTGACGCGGTCGATCAGCACGAAGCCCGGCTCGGCGAAATCGTAGGTGGACGTCATGATGACGTCCCACAAGCGCCGCGCCGGCAACGCCTTGTACACGCGGCAGGCGACCAGACCGTCCTCGTTGATTACGTAGCCCTCGGTATCGGGCCACTCGCGCCACACGAAACTGTGCCGGTCCTCGAGATCGTGCTGCTCGGGATCGTATTCGCGCACCGGTAGCGGGTAGGCTAGCAGCCACTCGCGATTGCTGCGCACGGCCTCGATGAACTCGTCGGTCACCAGCAGCGACAGGTTGAACTGCCGCAGCCGGCCGTTCTCGCGCTTGGCACGGATGAAGTCGATCGCATCCGGATGACCGACGTCGAAGGTGCCCATCTGTGCGCCGCGCCTGCCGCCCGCCGAGGACACGGTGAAGCACATGCGGTCATAGATATCCATGAACGACATCGGGCCCGAGGTATGCGCGCCGGCGCCGGAAACATAGGCTCCGCGCGGCCGCAGCGTCGAGAATTCGTAGCCGATGCCGCAACCGGCCTTCAGCGTCAGGCCCGCCTCATGGACCTTGTTCAGGATGTCGTCCATCGAGTCGCGGACCGTGCCAGAAACCGTGCAATTGATTGTCGAAGTCGCGGGCTTGTGTACGAGCGCCCCGGCATTCGACATGATGCGGCCAGCGGGGATCGCGCCTTTGCGCAGGGCCCACAGGAAGCGCTCGTTCCATTGCTCGCGGACGCGCTCTTCCTCGACGCCGGCGAGCGCCATCGCGACGCGACGCCAGGTGTCGTCCATCGTGACGTCGATCGGGGAGCCGTCCTTGGCGATCAACCGGTACTTCCGGTCCCAGATGTCGAGCGAGGCTTCCTGAAACGGTATCTGGTCCACGTCCTTCGGCTCGATCTTGACCGCGGTGCTCATTTTCTCTACGACGCTCCCCTGAATACAGCGGTCATCTGCAAATGCCGGAGAAATCGAGGCCTGCCCGGCGCAATGCGCCGCTGCGTGGGATCGAGTTCGTTAGGCTCCCTGACACTGTTGCTGACACTCACCGCGTTCGCATCAGCGACCACAAGATGTTGTGTCAGGGCTATTAAATTATTTTCGCGGGCGGGTTGGTGTCAAGGATTTCCTTTCCCAAAAAACACCCCCAAAAACAGGCTTATATTTCAATGGCTTGCAAACGGCATCTCAGGCAATTTCGGATAGGCTGGTGGGTCACCGGCCGTCCGGGCCAATTTTCTGCGCAACACAATATCTGGTAGATGCAAATTCACCATAAAACATGCGGAGTCCGCGTGCACAATCGCTCGCACATCGGAAAAATGGCCGCGCCGCGCATCGGAACTTGTGGCAATCGGCTCCGGTCAGACATCCCGCATCACCGAGGTCAACGCCCATGAGACAGCTTCTTGCCACCATCGCTGCCGCCGTCACGCTGCTGGCGTCAGTCGCCGCAGTCGCGCAGCAGCAAGTCATGCCGCAGCCGAGTTTCGCGCCCGTCATCAAACGCGTCGCGCCCGCAGTCGTCAACATCTCCGTGCGCGGCACTGTGGCCGCGTCGCGCAATCCGTTCTTCGACGACCCCGGCTTCCGACGCTTCTTTGGCATGCCGCCTGAGGCCGCGCCACAGGAGCGCGAGTTCAGAAGCGCCGGCTCCGGCGTCATCGTCGATACGAAGAACGGCTATATCGTCACGAATGCGCACATGGTCGAGAACGCCACTGAGATTACGGTTGCCCTGATCGACGACCGCGAGCTGAAGGCCGAGGTCGTGGGCTCGGATGCGCGCTCGGACGTCGCGGTGCTGCGGGTGAAGGAGGGCCGGTTGCCCGCTGAAATGCACCTTGCGGATTCCTCGAAACTCGAAGTCGGCGACTTCGTCATTGCAATCGGCAACCCCTTCGGGCTGCAGCACAGCGTGACCTCAGGGATAGTCAGCGCCCTCGGCCGCTCCGGCATCACCCGCGACAATTACGAGGATTTCATCCAGACCGACGCGGCGATCAACCCCGGTAATTCCGGCGGCGCACTGGTCAGCATGGACGGCGAGCTGGTCGGCATCAATTCGGCAATCCTGTCGCGCTCGGGCGGCAACATGGGCATCGGCTTTGCGATTCCGTCGAACATGGTTCGTTCGATCATGGAGCAGCTGATCGAGTCGGGCACGGTCAATCGTGGCCAGCTCGGCGTCTCAGTGTTGAGCCTGACGCCGGACTACCGCAAGAGTCTGGGTCTCGCCGACGACCTGCAGGGTGCGCTCGTTTCGCAGGTCACCGAGGGCTCAGCCGCGGCGCGCGCCGGAATCCAGGCTGGCGACGTCATCACGAGCATCAGCGGCCAGCCGGTCAAGGGCGCCGCGGAGCTGCGCAATTCGATCGGCATGATGAGGGTCGGCGACTCTGTCGAGGTCAACCTGCTCCGGGACGGCAAGCCCAAGCGCCTGACGGCCGTGCTGCGCGAAGTGGCGCAACTAGCCGATGCCGAGAGCATCCACTCGGCTCTCGCCGGCGCCGATCTCGCCGATGCGCCTGAAGGATCTGGCGGTGGCGTCATCGTGCGCAGCGTCCAGCCGGGAAGCCCCGCGGAGCAGTCTGGTCTCAGGGCCGACGACCGGATCTTGGCCGTCAATCGCAGCCGCGTTTCGAGTCTCGCGCAGCTTCGCGAGGTCACCAAGGACCAGACCTCGATGCTGATCCAGCTGCAGCGCGGCAATCAGGCAATGATCCTGCCCCTGCGCTAGGCCAGCCACGCCGCGGCCCACCGTATAATCGCGCCATGGCAGCGCGATCGGTCTGCGTGCTGGGTGGTTCGGGGTTTGTCGGCATGCACCTGTGCGCGGCGCTGGCGCGAGAGGGTTGGCGCATCACCGTGCCGACCCGCAACCCCGCCCGGGCGCAGCATCTGGCGGTGATCCCATCGCTGCGCCTCGTCGGTGCCGACGTACACAATCCCGGGCAGCTCGCCATGCTCTGTGACCGCCAGCAGGCAGTCATCAATCTGGTCGGAATCCTCAATGAAAGAGGCCGCGACGGCAGCGGCTTCCGGCACGCGCACGCCGAGCTTGCCGGCAAGCTCGTGAACGCCTGCCGTCGAATGCGAGTGGGCCGCCTGCTGCAGATGAGCGCGCTCAACGCCGATGCGGATCACGGCGCCAGTCATTACCTGAGGAGCAAGGGAATGGCGGAGCGCATCATTCGCGGAGAATCGGGACCGGACCTGCCCTGGAGCATCTTTCAGCCGTCGGTGATTTTCGGCCCGGGGGACGACTTCGTGAACCGGTTTGCGGGGCTCCTGCGGATGATCCCGGCAGCTCTTCCGCTCGCGCGTCCCGGCGCGCGCTTTGCGCCGGTCTGGGTCGAGGATGTCGTCGCGGCCTTCCTGCGCGTACTCGCCGATGACGCCGCGACCTGCGAGTCTTACCAGCTCTGCGGGCCTGATCGCTACACGCTGCGAGAGATCGTCTGTCTCGTGCGCGACGAACTCGGTCTCGCGCGCGCGGTCATCGGTCTGCCGGACTGGGCAGCGCGCGCCCAGGCCGCCATTTGCGACTTCGTCCCCGGCAAACCGTTCTCCTCGGACAATTACCGGTCATTGCTGGTCGATAGTGTCTGCAGCGTCAACGGTCTCGCACGACTCGGGATTCACCCACAATCCATGGCGGCAATCCTGCCGCGTTATCTCGGTAATCAGAGTGTCGCCGGGCGTCACTCACGCTATCGTCAGAGCGCCAGCCGCTAGGTAACGGCCACCGGCGCGTCGCGGCAGTGCCGCGCGCCGCGAGCGAGGTGACGGGGTGTCCCCGAGCGAAGCATAAAGTTCCGGCGGAGCGAGTGGGACACCCCGTCGGATCCCGCTCGCGGCACCGGGTGCTGCCGTGCTGCGGCGCCCCAGTCGTTGGCGGTCAGTGCCTTTCGCTTGGGCAGAGGGCAGAGCGGCCTGCTGCGTCGTGAGCAAGGACCCGAATCGCCGAATAGTAAGCAGGCAGGTTGCCACCGTGTTCGGCGAGCAATGCGGCCAGTGCGGGGACGCAGCGGTGGTAGGTGGCGACGGCCGCGAGGCGGGCATTGTTGAGGTCGCCGGCAGATGTGAGGCCGAGAGCCGACATCGACTCGCGCAAGCGGGCGAGTTCGGCGCTCTTGGCGGCCCGCTTTTCTTCGGCAGTTGAGCTGTTCGAGTAGATGGTGGCGAGTCGCGCGCGGCTCGCCGCCATCTGGCCAGCGAACTCCTGCTCGCGCCGGCCCGATGTGATGAATGCGGCCAGCACCTCGCTGCGGCCGAGTTGGGTGAGCCAGCGGCGCGCGCCTTCGTTTTCCACGACGCTCGCGAAAGCCTCGTTGAAATCGCTGTCACCCGGTACGTAGGCAGCCTGATGGGCGAGTTCGTGGAAAATGAGCGCAGCGAGCTCGGCGTCGCCGTAGCGCAGCATTGTATTGAGCACCGGGTCGCGCAGATGCCCGAGCGTGGAGTAAGCGAGCGAGGGCCCGATGTAGACATCGTGGCCCTTGCCTGCCATGTGCCGTGCCGCGCGGGCCGCGCGCTGCTCCTTGAAGTACCCACGGTAGGCAACGCAGCCGGCGACCGGATAGCACCAACGCTGCGGTTCGACCGAAAACTCGGGTGCCGCGAACAGATTCCAGGTTGCGTACGGCCGGCCCAGGTCTGCATAACTCCGATAGCTGCCATTGTCCGGCAGTCCCAGCTCAGAAATCGCGAAGTCCCGCGCGCGGCTTGCGTAGTCGAGCTGCCGGCGCAGCGCCGCATCCGTGTCATCGCGGGCGACGAGATCGACAATCGGCTCGCGGCGGCGGTTCATCTCGAACTGCCCCGCCGCCAGCTGCAGGTAATAGCAACCCGAGAACCCGAGAGCCGCTGCCGCAAGCGCGAGGCGCAAGATCAGGCGCGTTTGGGCATCGGGTAACATGGCGGAATGGAAGTCTATCTGGTCGGCGGCGCGGTCCGTGACGAGCTGCTCGGCCGGCCGGTGCGCGAGCGCGACTGGGTCGTCGTGGGTAGCACGCCGCAGGCCATGCTGGACACCGGTTACCGCCTGGTCGGGCGGGACTTCCCCGTATTCCTGCACCCACAGACGAATGAGGAATACGCGCTCGCGCGCACCGAGCGCAAGACCGGCCGCGGTTACCACGGATTCGAGCTGCGGTTTTCTCCAGATGTCACGCTCGAGGATGACCTGCGACGGCGCGACCTGACGGTCAACGCGATCGCGCGCGCCGCTGACGGCAGGCTGATCGACCCCTGCGGGGGCCAGCGCGACCTCGAAGCTCGCGTACTGCGCCATGTTTCGGAAGCGTTCGACGAGGACCCGGTGCGCATCCTGCGCGTCGCGCGCTTCCTGGCGCGATTCCAGCCGTTTGGATTCAGCGTCGCGACTGAAACGCTCGCGCGCATGCGTGCCATGGTTGCGTCGGGCGAGGTTGACTCACTCGTAGCCGAGCGCGTCTGGCAGGAAACTGACAAGGCCCTGGCCGAGCCCGCGCCCGAGGCCTGGCTCCGGCTCCTGCACGACTGCGGCGCGCTCGCGCGCATCTACCCGGAGCTGGATGCACTCTACGGCGTGCCGCAACCGGAAAAATGGCATCCCGAGATCGATACGGGCCTGCATATGGAACTCGTGCTGCAGGCGGCCGCTGACCTGACGCCCGAACCGCGCATCCGCTTTGCTGCCCTGATGCACGACCTCGGCAAGGGCCGCACGCCGCGCTCGCAATGGCCAACACACCGCGGCCACGAAGAGCGCGGCGTGGCGTTGATCAGCGAGCTCGCGGCGCGCCTGCGCGTCCCAGGCGATTATCGCGATCTCGCGGAGCTCACGGCGCGCTGGCACGGCCTTGCCAACCGCGCGATGGAATTGCGGCCGCGGACCCTGCTCGAGCTGCTCGAGTCCTGCGATGCGATGCGCCGGCCCGACCGGTTTCGCGAGTTGCTGCTAGCCTTCGAAGCCGACTATCGCGGCCGTGGCGGCTGGCGGCTGCGCCCGTATCCGCAGGCCGAGCGCCTGGGCCGCGCGCTGACCGTGGCGCTCGCGACGACACTGGATGACGCGGACCGCGCGGGGCTCCCCGGTGAACAGATTGGCGTGCTGCTGCGCCGCAGGCGCCTGGCGGCGCTGCGCCAGATGAACTGAGGCCGGCGGCTCAGTCAAGCATCAGCACGATAAGTGCGGCGAGCACCAGCCGGTAGATCGCGAAAGGCAGCAAGCCGACGCGCGTGATGATCTTCAGCAGCACGTGGATACAGAGGTAGCCGGTCACGGCCGACACCGCGATACCCAAGCCCATCATTGGCCCTGTGGTCCTTGCCGAGACGGCCCAGCATCGTCATCGCGGTCGGCATCGGGAAGCCCATCAGGAAGGCGGGCGGGAAGATCAGTGCCAGACAGGCGACGATGCGCAGCAGG
>JANPCY010000060.1:0-2225 GCA_031431175.1 Steroidobacteraceae bacterium
CATCCTCATCAGTGTCAGCGACGGCACTGCCAGCGCTGCGCTGCCGGCCTTTGGCATCGTGGTCAGCGCGGCGAACCAGGCGCCGAGTATTTCTGGCACGCCACCCACTTCCGTGACGGTCGGGCAGTATTACTCATTCACGCCGACTGCTAGCGATCCCGATGGCACTGCACTCAGTTTTTCGATTGTGAACAAGCCCATCTGGGCGAACTTCAATACATCCAGCGGCCAGTTGTCCGGGGCCCCGACTGAAGCAGATGTCGGTACAACGCCGTTGATTGTGATCACCGTCAGCGATGGTCAGACCGAGTCGGCGCTGGCTGCATTCGCGATTCAAGTCCAAAATGCGGGGGCTGCCACATGTTCAGCCACGCTCTTGTGGACGCCGCCTACGGTGCGTACGGACGGCTCACCACTTACAAATCTGGCTGGTTATCGGATCCATTATGGGACCGCGAGCACATCGTACGATCTCCTAATTGATGTGAACAATCCTGGAATCGCGAGTTACGTTGTCGACGGTTTAGCTATTGCAACCTGGTATTTTGTCGTCACCGCCTATGATGTGGACGGCCTGACGAGCGCATATTCCAACGAGGCATCCAAGCAGGTTAGTGACTCCTGCGGTTATTGAACCCGGTGCCGTGTTTTGTTGGCAAACCGCCGGCCCCCGTGACCGTTTGGGCAAGCACCGCGACGGCCGGCACTCGCGTCATTGACACTCGTTTGCGGTTCGCTGATACGATGCCGAGGATCATTCGGCGCCTAAAGAACCGGAGCCATCATGAGAAAAAAGCGGCTGGCAGCAGGAATCATCGCGACCGTGCTGGCGACGGCAGGCATCACGGCGAGCCACGCCGACATGGCGGCTGCAAAGCGATGGGTTGATACGGAATTCCAGCCTTCCACGCTGACGAAAGAGCAGCAGTTGAAGGAGATGGAATGGTACATCAACGCCGCGCAGCCGTTCAAGGGCACGGAGATCAACGTGCTGTCGGAGACCATCCCGACCCACGAATATGAATCGAAGACCCTGGCCAGGGCCTTCGAGGAAATCACCGGCATCAAGGTGAATCACCAGGTGCTCGGCGAAGGCGAGGTCGTGCAGGCGGTGCAGACGAAGATGCATACCAACCGCAATATTTACGACGCCTAAATCCACGACTCCGACCTGATCGGCACGCACTCCCGCCTGCAGTCCGCGATCAACCTCACCGACTGGATGGCCGGCGAAGGCAAGGCCGTGACGCTGCCTACGCTCGACATCAAGGATTTCATCGGCATCTCGTTCACCACCGGCCCCGACGGCAAGATCTGGCAACTGCCCGATCAGCAATTCGCCAATCTTTACTGGTTCCGCTACGACTGGTTCAAGCGCCCCGACCTCAAGAAGCGATTCCGGGAAAAATACGGCTATGAGCTTGGGGTGCCGGTGAACTGGTCCGCTTATGAGGACATCGCCGAATTCTTCAGCGTCCAGGTGAAGCAGATCGACGGCAAGCGCATCTATGGCCACATGGATTACGGCAAGCGCGCGCCGGATCTCGGCTGGCGCATGACCGATGCCTGGCTGTCGATGGCCGGTGCAAGTTCCAGAGGCCTGCCCAACGGCCGCCCGATCGACGAGTGGGGCATCCGGATGGAAAAGGGGTCCTGCAATCCGGCCGGCGCGTCGGTTACACGCGGTGGCGAGACCAATGGTCCGGCCGCGGTGTACGCGATCTCGAAGTGGGACGAATGGCTGCGCAAGTACGCCCCGCCCGGCGCGGCCGACTACGATTTTTACCAGTCACTGCCGGCCCTCTCGCAGGGCAACGTCGCGCAGCAGATCTTCTGGTACACCGCCTTCACGTCGGAGATGGTCAGGCCCAGGAAGGACGGCAACAACACCGTCGACGACAAGGGCATGCCGCTGTGGCGGATGGCGCCGTCGCCGCACGGACCGTACTGGCAGGAGGGCATGAAGCTTGGCTACCAGGACGCCGGTTCATGGACGATGCTCAAGTCCACGCCGGTGAACCGCCGCAAGGCCGCCTGGCTGTATGCGCAGTTCACCGTCTCCAAGACGGTGGACGTGAAGAAAAGCCAGGTTGGGCTGACATTCATTCGCGACAGCACGATCCGGCACAAGTCCTTCACCGATCGTGCGCCGAAGCTCGGCGGACTGGTCGAGTTCTACCGCTCGCCCGACCGCGTGCTGTGGACCCCGACCGGCATCAATGTTC
>JANPCY010000061.1:0-1893 GCA_031431175.1 Steroidobacteraceae bacterium
GGTACTGCGAACGGCAGAGCAGGCAGCCATCGAGACCAATACCAAGTATAACTTCGTGCGAAGCCTGCAGATGAACCAGAACGACGGCAAGGTCAATCTGATGCCGGGTGCAACGCAGCCGGCGTTGCCGCCGCTAATCGGACCAATTGCCCCGCCGACCGCAACCGCACCGGAGTCATTGCCGCCACCGGATACTGCGGCTGTACCGAGCGGACCGGACGAGTGACCCGAGGTTCCACGTGAGCGGCGTTGCCGCATCCAGGCCGATCGCGCCCGTCGGCCGCCTGCCTTTCGCCTTCGCGAAGCGGTATGGCGTACTGGTGCGCGCCGTCGTGGACGGCAAGGCCCAGGTCGTTTACCGGGAAGGCGCCCAGCCCGCCGCGATAGCGGAGTTGCGCCGGTTCCTCGGCTTGCCACTCGTGATCGAGCGGGTCGCCTCCGCCGCATTCGACGAGCTGCTGCGCAAGGCCTACGAAGGCAGCAGCGGCGAGGCCGGCCAGATTGTCGAGGGCATCGAAGGTGAAACCGATCTTGCGGGCCTTGCAGAAGGGCTGCCGGAGCCGTCGGATCTGCTGGAAAGTGAAGACGACGCCCCGGTCATCCGGCTGATCAATGCCGTGCTGGCCCAGGCGATCAAGGAAAACGCGTCAGACATTCACGTCGAACCCTTCGAGAATCGCCTCGTGATCCGCTTCCGCGTGGATGGCGTGCTGCGCGAGGTATTGCAGACCAAGCGCGCGGTGGCGCCGCTCCTGATCTCACGCATCAAGGTGATGTCGCGTCTCGACATCGCGGAAAAGCGCCTGCCGCAGGACGGGCGTATCAGTCTGCGCATCGCAGGCCGCGCGGTCGACGTGCGCGTCTCGACGATACCGTCGGGTCATGGCGAGCGTGTCGTACTGCGCCTGCTCGACAAACAGGCCGGCCGACTCGATCTCGGCTCGCTCGGCATGGAGCCGCGCGTGCAGGGTATGGTCGATGACCTGATCCATAAACCCTACGGCATCATCCTGGTGACCGGACCGACCGGATCCGGCAAGACGACGACGCTTTACGCGGCGCTCGAACGCATCAATGACCGCACGCGCAATATCATGACCGTCGAGGATCCGATCGAGTACTACATCGATGGCGTCGGCCAGACCCAGGTCAACACCAAGGTCGAGATGACCTTCGCGCGTGGTCTGCGCGCAATCCTGCGCCAGGACCCGGATGTGGTGATGGTCGGCGAGATTCGCGACACCCAGACGGCACAGATCGCCGTGCAGGCCTCGCTGACCGGTCACCTGGTCCTGTCGACGTTGCATACCAACACCGCTGTCGGCGCCATTACGCGGCTCCGTGACATGGGTGTCGAGCCCTTCCTGTTGTCTTCAACGCTGCTGGGAGTCGTCGCACAGCGGCTGGTCCGCGTGCTGAATGTGAACACTCGGATCGGCTATCCGACCGGCGAATACGAGGCCCGACTGCTGAATATTCCGGCGGGCGAAGCCGCCAATGCGAGGCTCTTTCGCCCGGGTGCCGATGCGGGCAATGGCTACCGCGGCCGCACCGGCATTTACGAACTCGCGATCGTCGACGAGCGAATGCGCGCCATGATCCACGATGGCGCAGGCGAGCACGAACTGGAGCGTCATGCCCGTCAGCTGACGCCTGGCATCCGCGATGACGGCCGCGTCAAGGTATTGTCCGGTGTCACCTCGCTCGAGGAACTTTTGCGCGTCACCCGCGAGGAGTGATGGCCGCTTACGAATACACGGCACTCGACACGACCGGCCGCGAGCACCGCGGCGTGCTCGACGGCGACAGCGCGCGCCAGGTCCGCCAGCTGCTGCGCGATCAGGCGCTGTTGCCGGTCGCGGTCAGCGAGGTCAGCGCTGCGGAACCGGCGCG
>JANPCY010000062.1:0-7655 GCA_031431175.1 Steroidobacteraceae bacterium
AGGATCCTTCCGGCTAATTCTTCGTCAGGCGGGGCGAAAGGTTAGCGGCCCGCCGCGCACTTGTCGCGACCACCTGCCCGGTTTCGCAAATTTGCCATGACTTCAGCGCGGCGACTGGCATATAAAAACATTATATTTCAATGAGTTAAGAGGAGCATCAGGGGCGGGCCAGACAGTGCTTGAATTTAGGTCCGCGATCCCTATGATTAGCACACGACCGGGGAGAGTGCTAAACCAAAAGGGAGCCCTCCCGGGCACTAAACAAGCGAATTTCCAAGGAGTGTTGAACCATGAAGATCCGACCGCTTCATGATCGTGTGATCGTCAAGCGCGAAGATGAAGAGCGCAAATCACCCGGCGGTATCGTGATCCCTGACACCGCTGCCGAGAAGCCGATTCGCGGCAAGATCGTTGCGGTTGGCAAGGGCAAGATTCTCGAGAACGGGAACGTGCGTCCGCTCGACCTCAAGGTCGGCGACAAGATCCTGTTCGGCAAATACGGTGGAACCGAAGTCAAGGTCGACGGCGACGAGCTCCTCGTGATGCGCGAGGAAGACGTCATGGCCGTGATCGAAAAGTAAAGAGGACAAGTACCAATGTCAGCCAAGGAAGTCAGATTCAGCGATGACGCGCGTACCCGCCTGGTCCGCGGCGTCAACCTGCTTGCGAACGCCGTCAAGGCGACGCTGGGCCCCAAGGGCCGTAATGCCGTGCTCGAGAAGAGCTTCGGCGCGCCGACCATCACCAAGGACGGCGTCTCGGTCGCGAAAGAGATCGAGCTCAAGGACAAGTTCGAGAATATGGGCGCGCAGATGGTCAAGGAAGTCGCTTCATCGACCTCCGACGAGGCCGGCGACGGCACGACCACGGCAACCCTGCTCGCGCAGGCGATCATCCGCGAGGGCATGAAAGCCGTTGCTTCGGGCATCAACCCGATGGACGTCAAGCGCGGCATCGACCTGGCCGTGACGGCCACGGTCGAGGAGCTGAAAAAGCTCTCCAAGCCCTGCAAGGATTCGAAGGCGATCGCCCAGGTCGGCACGATCTCGGCGAACAGCGACGAGGCAATCGGCAAGAAGATCGCCGAGGCGATGGAGAAGGTCGGCAAGGAAGGCGTGATCACGGTCGAGGAAGGCTCGAGTCTCGAGAACGAACTCGAGGTGGTCGAAGGCATGCAGTTCGATCGCGGCTACCTGTCGCCGTACTTCATCAACAACGGCCAGACCCAGACCTGCGAACTCGAGAGCCCGTACATCCTGCTGTACGACAAGAAGGTCTCGAAGATCCGCGAGATGCTGCCGTTGCTCGAAAGCATCGCGAAGGCCGGCAAGCCGTTGCTGGTCGTTGCCGAGGATGTCGAGGGCGAGGCGCTGGCGACACTCGTGGTCAACACGATCCGCGGCATCGTCAAGGTCTGCGCGGTCAAGGCGCCGGGCTTCGGCGACCGCCGCAAGGCCATGCTCGCCGACATCGGCGTGCTGACTGGCGGCACCGTGATTTCCGACGAAGTCGGCTTGTCACTGGAGAAGGCGACGCTAAACGACCTCGGCCGGGCCAAGAAGGTCGTCGCCGAGAAGGAAAATACGACCATCATCGACGGCGCCGGCAAGTCATCCGAAATCAAAGGCCGGATCGAGCAGATCCGTCGCCAGGTCGAAGAGGCCACCTCCGACTACGACAAGGAAAAGCTGCAGGAACGTGTTGCGAAGCTCTCCGGCGGTGTCGCCGTGATCAAGGTCGGCGCGGCCACCGAGATCGAGATGAAGGAGAAGAAAGCTCGCCTCGAGGATGCACTGCATGCAACCCGCGCGGCGGTTGAGGAGGGCGTGGTGCCGGGCGGCGGCGTTGCGTTCGTTCGCGTGCAGAAGATGCTCGACAAGCTCACCGGCGCCAATGACGACCAGAACGTCGGCATTCGCATCCTGTCGCGCGCCATCGAGGAGCCGCTGCGCCAGATCGTGCAGAACGCCGGTGAAGATGGCTCGGTCGTGCTCGCCAAGGTGCGCGAGGGCAAGGGCAGCTTTGGCTACAACGCGGCGACCGGCGAGTACGGCGACATGATCGAGATGGGCATCCTGGACCCGACCAAGGTCACGCGCCTGGCGCTGCAGAATGCAGCCTCGGTCGCCGGCCTGCTGCTGACCACCGAGGTGATGGTGGCCGAGGCTCCGAAGGAGGAGCACGACCATCCGCCGATGGGTGGTGGCGGCATGGGCGGCATGGGCGGCATGGACATGTAAGGTCGCAGGACTTTAGGCTTCGATCAAGAAGGCCCGGGAGGAGACTCCCGGGCCTTTCTTATTCCGCCGGCAGGAACAGCGCCGGATCCACCATCGTGCCATTCAGCGTCACGCCGAAGTGCAGGTGCGGGCCGGTCACCCGGCCCGTGGCGCCCACGTCGCTGATCAGTTCCCCGGTTTGCACTTTGTGCCCGGGTTTGACGTGGATGCGGCTCAAGTGGCAATACATCGTCACCAGCCCTGCGCCGTGATCGACGATCACGGTGTTGCCGTTGAAGAAGTAATTTCCGACGTCGATGACGGTGCCGGTGGCGGCTGCCTGCACGTGGGCGCCGAGCGAAGCTGCAATATCCATGCCGGTGTGTGGATTGCGCGACTCGTCATTGAAGAAGCGGCGCAAGCCGTAGGAGCTCGAGCGCAGGCCCGGCGTCGGTTGCAGCAGCCGCAGCGTCTCGGGCGGGGGCGCCGAGAATGTCGTCAGCGCGCTGCGGATTCTGACGCGCTCTTTCTCGACGCGCGCGAGGTCACTCTTTGAAAGATTCACCTGGCTCGGCGGCACAGTGAGCTTCTGCACGGCGTATTCCTTGGCAGCGATGTCGAAGCCGACGCGTGCCGTTGTGTTGCCGTGCTTCACGACGACATGGTTTGGGCCGGGTGAAGTGCCAAGTGGAATGCCGACAACCGCCAGCCAGCGCTCGGCGTCGCGCAGCACCATTGCGCGGGCGCCATCGAATGTGACCACGGGTTCATCGCCCCCCGGCCCGTCGATCGGCAGCGTCACGACGCCGCCAGGCACCGCCGATGTGTGCGGCAAGACACTTGCCAGGGCGCTATCGGGGATGTTTGCGCTCGGGTCGCGCGTGGGCGCGGCGGCGCTCGCAGACAAAGCTGCCACGACCGACACGGCCGTTGCCAGAAGCGTACTTAACGCGAGATTCCTCGACGCCGTGATCGATGTCATGAGAGCCCGGGTCCGCCACGAACTGCGCGCGAAGGGACTTGAACAATGCGCGATCGCGCATGCGATCGCAACCGCCGCGCCGGTGCGCGGCGTGCTACGGAAGAATTTGTCGGGCAGCTGTATCGAGCGTACTGCGAAGCCGCAGGTTGTCTCGATGCCCGGCGGGGCAGGCAATCGACGCATTCGCGCGCCCGCAACTGAATCACCCGCGCAGGATCCACCGGACATCTGATAGCTGCTAGGCTCGCGGCTGCTTTCCGGGAGCTTCGCCATGCAATCGATCGCACTCGCGCTTGCCATTGGTTCTACCGTTGCCTATCACGTGATCACCAAGCTGGTACCGGCAGGCGCCCACCCGGTGGCAACGCTACTAATCGCCTATCTGTTCGCCAGTTTTCTCTGCGCCAGCATCCTGCTCGTAATGCCGGCCGAGGCCGGCTTTCGCAGTCATTTCATGCAGGTCAACTGGACCGCGCCGGCCCTCGCGGTCACGGTCGTGCTGCTCGACCTTGCCTTCATCCTCCTGTACCGCAGCGGATTCCCGGTGTCATTCGGCGCGCTGGTGACGCAGGTGGCCGCGGCGCTCTGCCTGCTTGGTCTCGGGCTGCTGTTCTTCAAGGATCGCCTGACACTCACGAATTCCGTCGGTGTCGTGCTGTGCCTGGCCGGGCTATGGCTGGTGAACCGCGATTGAACGAGCTGCGCGCGCGTACGCTCGAGCTGCTCGCGCGCTGGCGTGATTCCGGCGGGTCTGCGCCGGCGCAGGTGCATGCGGCGGATCTGGAACGGGTCTTCACCGCCAGCGAATTCGTCGCCGAGGCGGCGATTCGGGAGCCGGCGCTGCTCACTGATCTCACAGCCGGCGGCGAACTCGGCCGCGCGCGCGCCGGCGGCGAGATCCGGGCCGGCGCAATGGCGCTATTGGAAGCCGGCAACGACGAAGCCGGTTTCATGGATTCCCTGCGGAGGCTCAGGCGCCGCGAGATGGTGCGCATTGCCTGGCGCGACCTGACAGGCGCGGCACCAATGACCGAGGTTTTGAAGGAGCTTTCGGATCTTGCCGATGCCGCCATCGAATCGGCCCTCGCATTTGCCTCGCATGCGCTCGCAGCCCGTTATGGACAGCCGCATTCGACAACGGGCGAGCTGCAGGAACTGGTTGTACTGGCGATGGGCAAGCTCGGCGGTCGCGAACTCAATTTTTCCTCGGACATCGATCTCGTCCTGCTGTACCCGGAATCCGGCGAGACGGATGGCCGGCGCCCGATTGCAAACGAAGACTACTTCACGCGCCTGGGCCGTGCGCTGGTCCAGCTGCTCAACGCCGGTACGGCGGAGGGCTTCGTGTATCGCGTAGACCTGCGGCTGCGGCCGTTCGGCGACTCCGGCCCGCTGGTCGTGAATTTCGGCGCGTTCGAGCAATACCTGCAAGAGCACGGCCGCGACTGGGAGCGCTATGCCTACGTCAAGGCCCGCGCGATCACCGGTGTTTCGGCCTATCGCGAGCTCTACGACGAAGCCGTGCGTCCATTCGTTTACCGTCGCTACCTCGATTTCGGCGTATTCGAGAGCCTGCGCGACATGAAGGAGATGATCGTGCGCGAGGTCGCGAGGCGCGACCTGCAGCAGGACATCAAGCTGGGCCCGGGCGGCATCCGCGAAATCGAGTTCATCGTGCAGGCGCAGCAGTTGATTCGCGGCGGTTCGCAGCCGGGCTTGCAGACGCCCTCATTGCTCACTGTGCTGCCGCGCTTGCAGGGCGCCAAGCTGCTGCAGGCTGCGGCGGTTGCCGAATTGCTGGATGCCTATGAATTCCTGCGCCGCTGCGAGAATCGCCTGCAGATGGTTGCGGACCAGCAGACGCATGCGTTGCCCGCCGATGAACTCGGCCGGGAGCGGCTGGCCGCGGCAATGAACACTGCCGGCTGGAACGAGTTCGTCCAGCTGCTCGACGCGAAACGCCGCTTTGTGACCAGGCATTTCAACGATGTCGTTTTCGGGCCCGGCGGTCGCGCGGCCAGCGTGCCGGTCGCCACGCTTGAATCCCTTTGGACCGGGGAACCCGACACCGAGGCCATCGCACGGGATATCGCGCAACTTGGCATCGGGGACGCGGCCGCTGCGGCCGGACTGCTGGTCGAATTCCGGCAATCGGCGAACTTCCGCCGCCTCGACCAGTTTGGCCGGCGTCGAGTCGCGACTCTGTTGCCGCGGCTGCTGTCCGAGATCGCAGCCGCCGACAACGGCGTTCGTGCCACTGGCGAGTTATTGCTGCTCACGCGTCTGATCCGGCTCCTCGAGGCCATCGGCGGGCGCACCGCCTATCTCGCACTCCTCAATGAGAACGCGAGCGCGCTCGCACGACTCGTGAGCATTTGCCGGCTGGGCGACTATCTGGCCCGCCAGGTCGCCGCGCACCCGTTGCTGCTCGACGAACTGCTGGACTCGCGCATCTTCGAGACGCTTCCTGACCGGGACCAGTTCAGTCAGGAGCTCACGATCCGGCTCGAGCATGCCGGCGACGATGAGGAAAGGCAGGTGGACGCACTGCGGCAGTTCCGCCGCGCAGCCACCTTTCGCATCGCCATGCAGGACCTGACCGGACACCTGCCGCTGATGCAGGTCAGCGACCGGCTGACAGACGTGGCCGAGTTGATCCTCGAGCAGGCTCTGCTGCTGGCCTGGCAGCAGACCGCGGCGATCCACGGCGAGCCACGCTGCGTGGATCAAGATGGCGTGCGCGACGCGCATGTCGCCATTGTCGGCTACGGCAAGCTCGGCGGCATGGAACTGGGATATGGCTCGGATCTCGACCTGGTGTTCCTGCACGATTCCGCCGGCGAGCAGCAACTGACTGCCGGCCCAAAGACGGTCGACAACGAGGTTTTCTTCCTGCGCCTGGCGCAGCGTCTCGTGCATCTGCTGACCGTGCACACCGCGGCCGGCCGGCTGTACGAAGTGGATGTGCGGTTGCGGCCGAGCGGGAAAGGTGGGCTCGCATTCACGCAGATCCAGGCATTCGAAGAATACCAGCGCAAGGAAGCCTGGACCTGGGAACACCAGGCCTTGCTGCATTCACGCTGGGTCGCCGGCGATGCGGGACTCGGCGCGGAATTTGGCCGCATCCGGCGCGATGTGCTGATGCACGCGGTACGGCGCGAGACCCTACGCGAAGACATCGTCGCCATGCGCGAGCGCATGCGGGCGGAGCTTTCCAGGGCGCGCGAGGGCTTGTTCGACCTGAAGCAGGACCGCGGCGGCATCGCCGACATCGAATTCATCGCGCAATACTGGGTGTTGCGCTTGGTCCGCGAACACCCGCCACTTTGCGAGTTTGCCGACACGATCCGCCATCTCGAGTCGGTGGGTTCAGCCGCACTCATTGATCACGGCGTGATCGATTGCCTGGTCGACGCCTACCGGCGTTACCGGGAGGCCGCGCATCACCGCTCGCTCGAGCATCAGGCACCGATCGTCGAACAAGGACCATTCGCAGAGACGCGCGACCGGGTCGCGGCAATCTGGCAGCAGGTGATGGTCGCGGGCGCCGACCCGACGCCGGTATAATCGCGGCTGGTCTTACAGGGGATCCCCATTGTGACCGGCACCCAGACAGGCGAGCGTGAACTAGCGCCGCCGAATGCGCAGAATCGCTACGAAGTGACCGTCGCGGACTTGCCCCTGTCCTGCCCGATGCCATCGATGTCGCTGTGGAACAGCCACCCGCGTGTTTACCTGCCGATCGAGGCGACCGGCTGGGCCAAGTGCCCGTATTGCAGCGCCGAGTTCGTGTTGGTGCGCTGAGGCCTGATGTTCCAGCGGCTCGCAGTCGACCGCGGTGCGATTCTCTTTGATCCAGAACGAGTCGATGATCCCGGCTGGGGGCTGTTCGACCGCGCGCGCTGGCAGGCGCGCGGCGCCCTGACCGCCCACACTGGCGGGCGCGGATCGATCCACTTCATCGCCGATCGCGGGCGGCATTGGGCGCTCAGGCGTTACCTGCGTGGAGGCATCGTGGCCCACCTGGTGCGAGAACGATTCCTGTTTCTCGGCGAGGATCGCACTCGCTCGTTCCTCGAATTGCGGCTGCTTGCGTCCCTGCTGCAGCAAGGCCTGCCGGTACCGGCGCCGGTGGCGGCCGGCTATCGGCGCGGCGTTTGCACGTACGTGGCGGAACTCATCACTGAACGACTGGCGGGTGCGGCATCCCTGACCGAGATGCTGCGCGCGGGACGCATGAATGAGACGTGCTGGGCGGCGGTCGGTCGCTGCCTGCGGCGTTTTCATGACGCCGGCGTGCAACACGTCGACCTGACCGCCAACAACATCATGCTGGGCGAGGCAGGCGAAGTCTGGGTACTCGACTTCGATCGGGGCCGGCTGCGCGAGCCCGGCGCATGGCGCGAGCGCGTTCTTGACCGCCTGGCGCGCAGCCTGGCCAAGATCACCGCGGG
>JANPCY010000063.1:0-7891 GCA_031431175.1 Steroidobacteraceae bacterium
CGCGACTGGGCCTGCTGCGCCGGATCGACGCCAATGGCAGTCTCGACGAGGTCAACTCGCGGCTCGAGGCCGCACTTACGCGTGGCTGAGTGCCGGTAGCGCAGCGAGCAGCGGCTCGCCGACGACGGCTCTGCGCCAACCGCTGAGGATGGGAAGTGCACGCTCGCCGCGCACGAGTGCAGTGAGATCGCGTCGCGTCGCCAGCACTTCCGGCTGGATCTCAAGTTCGCCCGCGATCGTGAGCAGCCGTTGCTGCAGGGTCTTGAGCAGGCGCAGCTGCTCGGTACCGGCGCGCGACCCGTCATCTACAATCAATTCACCCTTGATCCCGGACTCGTCTGACAGCGCGTTGAGAATTTCACCCCCAACGCGGGCGGCCGTCGCGCGCGGCACGCTCGGGAGCCGCGCCAGATCTTCTCGTGTGCGCGGACGCACCTGCGCGATCTCGTAGAGCGCTGCATCGGGCAGCACCCAGCCGCGTGGCAGGTCGCGCTCCATCGCACGTTCCTCGCGCCAGCGCGCCAGCGCGCGAATCGCGCGCTGCACGGTGGGCTGTAGTCGCTCGAGGCCCTTGAGCCTGCGCCAGGCCTCAGCGGGCTGCACGCGATAAAGCGAGATGTCCGTAAGCGCCGCAGATTCCTCGTCCATCCAGCCACGGCGGCCGGCAGCAGTCAGGCGCTGATCGAGCAGCGCTGCCAGGGCCGGCAGGTAGCGCACGTCATCGGCGGCATAGGCGAGCTGCTCGGGCGACAATGGACGTCGGGCCCAATCCGTGCGCGCGTGGCCTTTTGCGAGCTCGACACCGAGCAACTGACGCACGAGTTCAGCGTAGCCGACCTGCGACGCAAACCCGAGCAGCGCCGCTGCGATCTGCGTGTCGAAGACGGGCGCAAGCGGTATACCAGTCAGCGGCAGCAGCGCCTCGATATCCTGACGCGCGGCATGCAGCAGCTTGGGTCGCCCCCGGTCGGTAAGCGGCGCGACGAGCGCGCGGGTATCTGCGATCGCGAGCGGGTCTATCAGCGCCAGGCTGTCGGCGGTGGCGGCCTGCACCAGGCACAACCGCGGGTAATAGGTACGCTCGCGCACGAACTCCGTGTCGAGCGCGATGCCGGCACCCGGCGGCCACGCCTGGACCAGGGTGCGCAAGGTCGCTTGATCGCCGATCAGCGCATCGGCGGTCATGCCGGTCGCCTGCTTGGATACAATCGTCATCGTCCTCATTATGCGGAACCCGTCGCCGCGGCCCAAGGCAGAATGATCCAAGTGCTGATATCGCTGGTCGAGATTGCCCGCCTGCGACGCGATCCGGGCGCCTTGCCGGCCTCAATCGTGCTGCTCGTCATCATGGCCGCCGCTTACGCGGGCAGCAGTGCCGTGCAATCCTGGCTGCTGCACGAAGATGACCGGCTGCTGGCGCGCACGGCGGCCGATCTCGGCCTGACACTTGCGATTTTCTGGTTGGTGCTGGCCGTGACGCGCCGGCTGTATCGCTACCGGCAGACGATGAATGCGCTGCTCGGCACCTCGGTGCTGCTGACGCCGCTACTGATGCTCTTGATTGCAATGCAGCAGCCGGCCGAGATTTATTACCCGATCAAGTTGCTGGCTTGGGCGGGTTCAATCGCCGTGATCGTCTGGTACACGCTGATCGTCGGCCACATCCTGAGAAGCGCACTCGAGATCGGCTTCGTGACCAGCATCGCCATCGCCATCACGTCGGTGATCGCGAGCAACTCGGTGCTAATCAAGCTGTTCCCGGAGTCTGGGTGATGCACATCCACATCATCGGCGTCTGCGGCACATTCATGGGCGGCATTGCGGCGATCGCGCGCTCGGCCGGCCACCGCGTGACGGGATCCGATGCCAATGTGTATCCGCCGATGAGCAGCCAGCTTGCGGCGCTCGGCATCGAACTGATCGATGGCTACGACCCGGCACAGCTCGACCTGAATCCTGACATCGTGCTGGTCGGCAATGTCATGAGCCGTGGCAATGCGCTGATCGAGCGCCTGCTGGACAGCCCGCTCGCATTCACGTCAGGGCCGCAATGGCTCGCCGAGAACATGCTGCGCGGGCGCGAGGTGGTTGCAGTCGCAGGCACTCACGGCAAGACCACGACGGCCAGCATGCTGGCGTGGATCCTCGAGCAGGCAGGTCGTGACCCGGGATTCCTGATCGGCGGGATACCCGGAAACTTCGGTCTTTCCGCACGCGCAGGAAAGGGTGCGGTATTCGTCATCGAGGCGGACGAATACGACACGGCGTTCTTCGACAAGCGCGCGAAGTTCATTCATTACCGGCCGCGCCATCTGGTGCTGACGAACCTGGAATTCGACCACGCCGACATCTACCCGGACCTGGCCGCCATCCAGCGCCAGTTTCATCACCTGATGCGCACTGTGCCGGGTTCCGGTCGCGTCACCTGGAATGCGGCGGATCCCGCGCTCGCGGTGATGCTGGCGATGGGCTGCTGGACGCCGCGCTCCGGGTTTGCGCGCGATGCCATGGCAGGCGCCGACTGGCGGGTCCGGCTGCTCGAAGCGGATGGGTCGGCATTCGAATTGGTGCATCGCGGGGCGACGGCCGGCGTCGTGGGCTGGCCGCTGATCGGCCTGCACAATGTCGAGAATGGCCTCGCGGCCATCGCGGCCGCGGAGGGGCTCGGTGTTGCGCCGGCGCAGGCGGCCGCCGCGCTCGCCGATTTTCGCGGCGTGCGCAGGCGTCTGGAACTGCGTGGCGAAGTGCGTGGTATCCGCGTGTACGATGATTTTGCGCACCACCCGACTGCGGTCGCGGCGACCATCGACGCGATGCGGCGCCATGCCGGCGGCCGACGCATCATCGCGGTGCTCGAGCCGCGTTCCAATACGATGCGTCTTGGCCACCATCGCGAGGGCCTCGCGGTCGCGCTCGCCGGCGCTGACCGCGTGTGGATATATCAGCCCGCGGGGCTCGACTGGAATCTCGACGAGGTCGCCGCGAAACTCGCCGGCAAGGCCGCGATGGCGGGCGATCTGGCGCAACTTGTCGCGACGCTGGCGGCGGAGCTCAGGACCGGCGACGAAGTGCTGGTCATGAGCAATGGCGGCTTCGGCGGGCTGCACGACAGGTTGCTGCAGGCGTTGCGGACAACGGCATGAGCGAGGAAGTCCGCGAGCTTCCGCTGTTTCCGCTCAACGCCGTGTTGTTCCCGGGTGGTCCGCTGCCCCTCAAGATTTTCGAACCGCGCTATCTCGACATGATCAGCCGCTGCCTTCGCGAGCAATCGGGATTCGCAGTCGTCCTGATCACCGAGGGCGAGGAGACTGCGGCGACCGCAAGCTTTGCCGCGACCGGCACCGAGGCCGGCATCGTCGACTTCGATCGCCTCGAGGACGGCCTGCTGGGAATCAGTTGTGTCGGGCGCCAGCGTGTGCGCGTGCTGGAAGCCTGGCGCGAAGCTGACGGGCTGAATCGGGGTCGCGTCATTGCCATCGACGCGGATCCTGTGCTGCCAGTGCCGACGGCGCAGGCCTGGCTCGGCGAAGTCGTGCGCCGGGTGCTTGGCGAGGCAAGCGACGTTTACCGCCATGTTGAAATGCGCGGCGATGCAGCCTGGGTCGGCAATCGTCTCGCCGAGATGCTGCCGCTGTCGCTCACCGACAAACAGGCGCTGTTGGAACTGACCGATCCGCTCGAGCGGCTGACGGCGCTTGAGCCCGCGGTCAGCCGCACGGAGTCGTGAACGCAGTCACGTGCTGCCGGTCGCGGCGTTTCGCCAGCCCGTGAACCGGCCACGCGCGAGATAGAGCGCAAGCAGGATCGCGCAACTCCAGGCGGCGACCAGCCAGCCGGTGAATGCGTCGAAGTCGCTGACCAGGAATGACCAGCGCGCTGCCGCGTCATGACGCGTCACGGTCGAGGTCGCCTTGATCACGAAAACCCAGCCCATGTGCAGCCCGATTCCGGCGGCAATGTTGCCGGTCCAGTGCCGTACAAGGCCGAGCAACAGTCCGACGATTGCGAGCGTGATAAATGCGTCCGCGATCGCCACCGGATCCGCAAAGCGTGCCAGGGAAGAACCCAGCAGCGCGATACCGCTGTCCCAGGCGACCTCCGCCTGCGGGATTTTCACGCGCGCAAAGAAGTGGATCGCCGCATACGGGATTGCCGTGGTCCAGACCGCGGTCACCGGCCCGGAATCCAGCAGCACGGCGCGAAACATAAGCCCGCGGAAGAATGTCTCCTCGACGAGGGCGACGACGAGGCCGGTCAGCGCGCCGGCCGCCACGCCGGAGAGCAGCATGGACGCATCGAGATCCGGCCGCGGATTGCGGATGCCGAGCGCCACGATCACGAGCGCCATCGGCAACATCGTCGCGACTCCCAGCGCGAGCCCGGCGCCCGCCTGGCGCAGGAATCTCGCCCGCGGCAGGCCATAGCCCCAGTCCGCGCGGCCGTGCAGGCCGAGCCGCCTGACGACGACCGCGATGCCGGCCAGCATCAGGAGCTGCCAGAAGCGGCCGAGCACCTTGTGAAACTGCCAGTCCGGCTGCAGCGCTTGCGCGAACTGATAAACGGGCCAGGCGACAAGCGCCGCGAGCACGAGCGTGCCAACGATCGCTGCCAGGAACCAGCCTGCGGCGCGCATCAGCGCTCTGTCGCGATGCCCGCAAACGCGCGACGTGCTGCGTCCAGGGTCGCCGCGATCTCGGCCTCACCATGGGCGGCCGACATGAATCCCGCCTCATAGGCTGAAGGCGCGAGATAGATACCGGCATCAAGCATCCGGTGGAAGAATTTCCGGAATTGCGCGACATCACAGGCCATTACCTGCCGGTAGGAATGCACCTGCGTCTCCGCTGTGAAGAAAAGGCCGAACATGCCGCAGACTTGGTTGGTTGCGAGCGCGATACCCGACTCCTCGGCAGCAGCGGCGATACCGCCGACCAGCCGCCCGGTTGCGGCTGCAAGCGCTGCGTGGAAGCCCGGGCGCGAGATGGCTTCGAGTGTCGCAAGCCCCGCTGCCATCGCGACGGGATTGCCGGACAGCGTACCGGCCTGGTAAACGGGTCCGAGCGGCGCCAGGCGCTGCATGATTTCCCGCCGGCCGCCGAATGCTCCGACCGGCAGGCCGCCGCCGATGATCTTGCCGAGTGTCGTCAAGTCCGGTCGCACGCCATAAAGCGACTGCGCGCCACCCAGCGCGACCCGGAAGCCCGTCATCACCTCGTCGAAGATCAACAGGGCGCCATGCCGCGTGCACAATTCGCGCAGGTGCTCCAGGAAACCCGGCACCGGCGGCACACAATTCATGTTGCCGGCGACCGGCTCGACGATCACGCAGGCGATTTCATTGCCGATCGCGTCGAAGCATTCGTCGAGTCGCCCGCTGTCGTTGAAATCGAGCGTCATCGTGTGGGACGCGAGATCGGCCGGTACGCCCGGTGACGTCGGCACGCCCAGTGTCAGCGCGCCGGAACCGGCCTTGACCAGCAGCGAGTCGGAATGCCCGTGATAGCAACCCTCGAATTTGACGATGCGGTCGCGGCCTGTGTAACCGCGCGCGAGCCGGATCGCGCTCATGGTCGCCTCGGTGCCGGAATTGACCATGCGCAGTAATTCAATCGACGGGACCAGTTCCGTCACCCTGCGCGCGAGCTCGGTCTCGATCACGGTCGGCGCGCCGAATGACAGGCCGTCGAGTGCGCGGCGCGTGACGGCCGCGATGACATCCGGGTGCGCATGGCCGAGGATCATCGGGCCCCAGGAACCGACATAGTCGATGAAGCACCTGCCGTCTTCGGCCTCGAGCCACGCACCCTTGGCGCGCCGGATGAACACCGGCTCGCCGCCGACACCGTGGAATGCACGCACCGGCGAATTGACACCCCCGGCAATGTAGCGACTGGCTTCCTGGAACAACGACATGGGGGCTTTCTCGCTCAGCGGCGTTTGATCCGGAAACCGCGGCGCTCGAGCTTGGCGGGCAGTCCCTGCTTGCCGACGAGGTGCAGCGCGCCGACCACGACCAGCACGTCATCGGGTTGCTCGAGCAGCGCCGCGACCTGGTCGGCCCAGCGCTCGTTGCGCGCGTAGATCAGCCGCTCGGCAAGTTCCGGATAATCGGCGAACTCCTCTTCGAGTTGCCGGGCAAGTGGCGCGTCATCTCCGTCCTGCCACGCCTCAAACAGGCGGGTCATTTCCTCCTCGAGGTCCTTCGATTCCTCCAGCGACTGCAGCAACACTTCCAGCTGTTCTTTGGCCGGCAGGCTGTCGAGCAGCTCGAGCTGCTGGTCGAGCGTTTCGAGCCCGCAGCCGGGCTTGCCGTCCTGCCTGGCGGCCTGCAGAATGATCTGCTCGACACCATGATCCGCGACGTAACCATGCTGCTGCAGCGCCATCACCGAAACAGTGATACCCACGAACCAGGGCTCGAATGTCTCGTACTGCGCGAGATCAAATCCGGCGTCCGCGGCGGCTTCACGCACCCGAGCGGCCGACGGGCCGAGCAGCTCGAACAGCCCGCGACCCTCGGGGTCGATGGCGCGCGCAAGCGTGACCGAAAGCGTCGTGGCCGCTGTGAGCGCGCCAATGTCCACCTCGAGACATACCAGTTCGGCCTCACGATAGGCTCTTTCCAGTTTACCTGCGATTTCGAAACCGCCCTCCGGCAGCAGGTGGACTGATCCGAACAGGTAGACGGTGTTGTTGCTGCCGGTCACAGCCCAGACTGTCGGATCGGCGGCTGCGACCCCTAATGGGAGTAGCATTGCGGCCAACGCGAGCAAAAGCCGCGGCCGGTGGCCTCGGGCATCAGTCATCCACAGTCACCCACTCGATGCCGGTTTCGAGACTGCCATCGTCCCCGAGCTCGAGCCAGCGATAGGCGGGCGGCCGCGAATCCACGCTGAATTCTTCCGCATCCTGCTCGAACTGCATGCAGGTTGATGGCGTGCCGATCAAGCGCATGCGGCCGCGCACGCCATCCAGTGCCTGGTGCACGTGGCCCCACAGCAGGCCACGCACGCGCGGATGGCGCGCCAGGACGGCAAACAGTTCCTCTGAGTTGTCCAGCATCAGCGCATCGAGCCAGGGGCTGCCATGCGGCACAGGATGATGATGCAGGCAGACCAGCGCATACGCGTCCGCGTTCTGCGCCAACGCACGATCGAGCCTCGCGATCTCGGCCGCCGCAAGGTGCCCGTGATTCGCGCCGGCAACCGTGCTGTCAAGCATCACGACCAGCCAGCCGTCGTAACGGTTTGCCAACTCGTGCACGAAGGGCGGTCCCGCAAGCTCCGCGCGCAAATCCGCCGGGGAGTCGTGATTTCCCGGCAGGCAGTGCACCGGCACGCCTGTGCTGGCGAAATTCTGGCGCACGCGTGCGTAGCCGCCGCGGTCGTCCTGCACGAGATCGCCGGTCAGCAGCAGTGCCCGTGGCGCGGGGTGCCGCCGCCTAGCGTGTGCCAGACAGCGCACCAGCGTCACATCGGTCGCGACGCCACGGACCTCGCCGCCCGGGGTTCCGAGCAGGTGCGTGTCCGTGAACTGCAGCAGGCGCACGGCTTACGGTTCAGTAACGGTAGTGGTCGGGCTTGAATGGCCCGCCGGCCGGCAGGCCGAGATACCGTTCCTGCTCCGGCGTCATGACGGTCAGCCGTGCGCCGATGCGATCGAGGTGCAGGCGCGCCACCTTCTCGTCGAGCTCCTTTGGCAGCACGTGGACGTTGTTCTGGTAGCGGTCGCCATGCGCGAACAGCTCGATCTGCGCGAGCACCTGGTTGGTGAAGGAATTCGACATCACGAATGACGGATGGCCGGTGCCGCAGCCGAGATTCACGAGACGTCCCTCGGCCAGCACGATGATGCGCTTGCCGTCAGGGAAAATGACGTGATCAACCTGCGG
>JANPCY010000064.1:0-1631 GCA_031431175.1 Steroidobacteraceae bacterium
GCGCACGGCGTTTCGGCGCGCGAATTCACGGTGCCGGCAAATGGCGAGGCGGAGTTTGACATGATCGTGACCGCCAATGCCGCGACCGCGCTGATCCGGATCCTGGGCAACGATCGCAAGTCGCGCGAAGCCATCGAGTACCGGTTGAAGGGCAAGCTGTCGACACGCCTCGGCATGCTGCGCTCGATTCCGTTCGAGGAGACAGGCACGCTGCCGATCGGCAGTCTCACTGAAAAGAAAGGCCGCAAGGCCGACTGAGATTTCAGCAAGAACCGGGTTGCCCGCGGCGGGTGTGCGGCCGCAATGTAGCGCCACCGTAGCAGCAACCGTTTCCAGAGCGACCATGACCCAGACAGCCGCGATTGAGTCTTCCGCATATCGGCGCATGGAACGCGTCATCGCCCACATCGACCGCCACCATGACCGTCAGCCGCGCCTCGACGAGCTGGCGCGGGTCGCCGGTCTCAGCGTTTTCCATTTCTCCAGGGAATTCCGGCGCTGGGCCGGTCTGTCGCCGACCCGCTACCTGCGCACGGTCGCTCTGTCAGTGGCGAAGCAAGAGCTGGATCAACGCGGTTCGGTGCTCGCAGCAGCGTGGGCCGCGGGGCTCTCGGGCGGCGGTCGGCTGCACGACCTGTTCGTCAGTTTCGACGCGGTGACGCCGGGCGAATACAAGGATGGCGGCCTGGGCATCCGGTTGCGCCACGGCTATGCCGCATCGCCATTCGGTCGCATCCATGCCGCGTTGTCCGCACGTGGCATTGTGCATCTCGCGTTCGTGGATGGATCCGACAACGCTGCGCTCGCCCAATTGAAAGTACGCTGGCCGCGTGCGACGTTTGATCGCGACGATGAGGCGATTGCGGCCCTCGCTGCGCAGATTTTCATCGAGCGCCGCGGCGAGATCACGCTTTCGCTTTCAGGCACCAATTTTCAGGTCAAGGTCTGGCAGGCTTTGCTGGAGTTCGGCTCGCGTGGGCCGACCAGCTATTCTGAACTTGCGCGCGCCATCGGCCAGCCTTCTGCCTGTCGCGCCGTTGGCCAGGCGGTCGGCGCAAATCCGGTCGCGTGGCTCATTCCCTGCCATCGCGTGTTGCGACGCGACGGTGGACTCGGCGGTTACCGCTGGGGAGTCGAGCGTAAGCGGGCGATGCTAGCCTGGGAACACGCGACGAACGCCGGCGCGAGCGCCTCGGGGTAACGGGGACGCAACCCTTTATCTTTAAAGGGTTGCGTCCCCTTTATAGGCGGCGGCCGGCTCGTCGGTCTGAGCGGCGCCTTCGGGCTCGCCGGACGGGTGTGCCTTGCGCGGCGAAACCAGCATCGCAAGCATGCCTTCCTGCATGCGATTCCACAGTTCCATGTTCTGGCGGGTTAACTCCGCCATCGCGTTCATCGGCGGTGGCGCGCTGCTCAGCATCTGTGAGATCTGCTGCTGGACGTTTTCCTGCTGGCGCGTGAAGGATGCAACGCTCTGCTCGAGGTATTGCCCCATGAAATCCTGCATCGGGCCCCCGTAGTAGCGGATGATCGACTCCAGCAATTGGGTGGTCAGGATCGGCTTGCCGAACTGCTCCTGTTCGGCGATGACCTGGAGCAGGATCAGCCGGGTGATGTCTTCCCCGGTCTTG
>JANPCY010000065.1:0-1576 GCA_031431175.1 Steroidobacteraceae bacterium
ACCGGATTATTCATATTGCTCCCGGTAGCGGCGCACGACCTTGAGCGCAATGACATTGAGCAGCAGCGTGACCAGGAACAGCACGAGCCCGAGCGCAAATGCCGCAAGTGTCTTCGGACTGTCGAACTCCTGGTCGCCGACCAGCAGGCTGACAATCTGCACGGTCACAGTCGTGACCGCATCGAGCGGATTCGCTGTCAGATTTGCGGATAACCCGGCGGCCATCACGACGATCATCGTCTCACCGATCGCACGTGACACGGCGAGCAGCACGCCGCCGACAATGCCCGGCAGCGCCGCCGGCAACACCACCTTGCGAATCGTTTCCGAACGGGTGGCGCCCAGTCCATAGGAGCCGTCGCGCATCGACTGCGGCACAGCCGTGATCATGTCGTCTGCCAGCGACGACACGAACGGGATGATCATGATTCCCATGACGAATCCCGCTGCGAGCGCGCTCTCGGAAGCCACTTCAAGACCGAGACGCTCGCCGACGCCGCGAAGCAACGGCGCAACGGTCAGCGCGGCAAAGAAGCCGTAGACCACCGTGGGAATGCCGGCCAGTACTTCCAGCAGCGGCTTGGTCACGGCGCGAAATCCGCGGCTCGCGTACTCGGCGAGGTAGATCGCGGAAAAGAGCCCGACCGGCACGGCGACCGCCATCGCGATGAAGGAGATCAACAGAGTCCCGGCAAACAGAGGCACCGCGCCAAAGGCGCCGGAGGAACCCACCTGATCGGCGCGAATGGACAGTTGCGGACTCCATTGCGTGCCGAATATGAATTCGGTCACCGGAACGAACCGGAAGAATTGCAGAGACTCGTACAGGACCGAAAGGACGATGCCGATGGTCGTCAGGATCGCGATCAACGAGCAACCCATCAAGGCCAATCGGACGATCTGCTCGACGCGATTGCGTGCCCGCATCGTCGGCTTGATGCGTAACAGCGTGATCCATCCACCGACAAGGGCGACGCAGAGCGCCAGCATGGCGGCACTGGTGCGGCTTAGTCCGTCGAGCTGCTGCCAATGCAGGGCGGCTGTGGCGATCTCGGGCGTCACCGAGTCTGGCATCACGTTACCCGCGACGACATTGCGCACGTCGTTCAGGACCAGCGACAGCTCGCCGGGAGCCAATTCCTGGACGCTGCCGCCCATCGACTGGGTCACCTCGCCGGCGATGATGCGGTCCTCCAGCGCCTGCCAGCCCAATACCACCGCAAGCGCCGGCAGGCCGCACCAGATCGCCGTCAGCAAGCCGTAGTAGGCCGGCAGCGAATGCAGCTTGCGCGCGCTGCGCGGGCCACCAGCGACACGCAGCGAGCGCGCACGTCCGAGCTGATAGGCAATGGCTGTCAGCACCAGGAGCGTCAGTATCAAGGTAGAGGTCTGCATCCCCATCCCCGCGGGTTCACGGACAGGCACCGCCCTGCCCCAGGACGGCAACCCGCCCTTTCTACGCCCGCTTTGTTACCGAATTGTTTCAGGCAGAGGCTTGCTGCGCCGGGGGCGCGCCCGTATAAAGGGCCGCGCCTGCCCAGGCCTCGCGCTCCGGAGTTCCCGCACCGATGTCGTC
>JANPCY010000066.1:0-3727 GCA_031431175.1 Steroidobacteraceae bacterium
CCCCCGCCTGGCGCCCCCCAGTGGCACGCTCGCGCGGGCCCCCTGCTTCGAACTATTATCCGCCCCCCCCGACCGAAAACACGGCACGTCTCCCGCCAGTACCTCCCAACGGGCGCCCCGGCACCAAGAGCCCAAGTGGTGATCCGCCTGCGTCGCTGGAACGTGACCGATTTCACATAACGAAAGCCTGATATTGAGCGGGATTGAACATTCCGCTTTTCGCGCCGCTGCGACGATTTGTGAACTAATTCCGGGCGCGGAGCCATTTGCGTGAAAGTTCCCTCACCCCATTGAAGATACGGCCAAAAATCATTTCTTTGGTTAGCGCATTGTTTGCGACGCTCGGTGTCGCCCAATTATTTGTCCAGCAACAGGTATTGCTCCCGAGCTTCGCCGAACTCGAGCGCAAAGCTGCGCGCACCGACATGGATCGCGTTGCGAACACGATCGCGCGCGAGCTTGACCTCCTCACGATCACAGCAGGTGACTACGGAAACTGGATTGACACCTACCAGTACATGCGGGACCGGAACCAGGAATACGTGACCATCAATCTGACCGAGGACACGATCCGCTCACTCAGAGTCAACGTCATGGCGTATGTCGCCCTCGATGGCAGCTACGTCTGGGCCACCGGAAGGCAGCTGGAAACCGCCGAGACTATCGACTTCGATCTTCTTGCCGGGGGCGGGCTACCGGGCGATCACCCGTGGCAGGCCGCGGTGCGCAATGGCACCGCGATGGCGGGACTGTTGAGTACAAACCAGGGACCGATGCTTGCGGTGCTTGCCCCGGTGCTGAATGGCCAGCTTCAAGGACCGCACCGGGGGATGCTCCTGCTCGGTCGATTGCTTACGGACGATGAAATTGCCCGCATCGGCAGCCAGGCGCAGGTCAGGCTTTCAAAGGTTCCGTTGCGCGCATCTGATTCGGGCCAGGAATCCCCGTCCGAATCCGTGCTCGAGCGTGACACCGTCACCGAAGTTCTCAGGGTCTTCAGCGACATCTCAGACGCGCCCGCCCTGATGCTGCGGATCGAAGTACCCAGAACCATCAGTGCATACGGCTTCGAGGCCGTCAGTTCCGCCTCGCTCTTTCTGCTTGGTAGCGGTGTCGTCGTGCTGTTACTCGTGATCGTTTTGCTGAATCGGGAGGTGCTGAGTCCCCTGGCAAAGATGACCCGCCATGCATTGGCGCTGGGGAAAAGTGACGACCTGACGTTGCGGCTCTATCTCAAGCGTGCCGACGAACTGGGCGAGCTGGCGCGGGAATTCGATGAAATGGTCGGACGTCTCGATCAGGCGCGACGACAGCTGCTCGACCAGTCATTCGATGCCGGTATTGCAGAAAACGCCAGCGGTGTGCTCCACAATCTCGGCAACGCGATCACGCCGCTCAGCGTCAAGATCGCCTATCTTCAGAAGTCACTGAAGTTGGCGCCTACCGGCGACGTCGACCTCGTTCTTGCGGAGCTCGCACAGGGTGTGCCGGACGCCGCCCGAAAATCCGACCTCGATGAGTTCCTGCGGCTCACGAGCCGGGAACTCGCAAGCGTAGTGACCGGGGCTCTCCAGGAAGTCGAGAGCGTGGCTCGCACGACCGAGGCGATGCAGCAAATCATCGGCGAGCAGGCCCATCACTCGCGCTCCGACAAGGTCATTGAGACCGTCGGACTTCCCGAACTTGTCGAACAAAGCGCGGAATTGGTCTCCCCCGATCTGCGGAAGCTCATCTCGATTGAGGTTGACGAGTCATTGCGCGAGCTGGGTATCGTGCGGGTCGCCCGGACGACGTTGAAACAAGTGTTCCTGAATGTGATCGTCAATGCGGCCGAGGCCATTCGCGATGCGGGCCAGGAGCGCGGCTTGCTGCGCATTTCCGCGAGGGTCATGCAGCAATCAGCCGGCGAACAGATTGAACTCATTTTTGCCGACAACGGCCCCGGAATACCCGCAAGCGACCTGCCGCGGATCTTCGAGAAGGGTTTCTCCACCAAGAATCCGCAGACCAACCGGGGCATCGGCCTGCACTGGTGCGCCAATGCCATTAATGCGCTCGGAGGAAACTTGCGTGCCGAGAGCGCAAGTCCGAATCGGGGGGCGAGTATCCATGTAGTGGTGGCCCTCGAGCGCGCTCACGCAATCCCGATCAGGCGCGTAGCTTGAGGTCACCAATGCCAGCGAAAACCCGCCAGCCGATTCGCGTACTCGTCGTCGACGATGAGCAGTCGGTGCGTGAAGCGTACCAGCAGATTCTGGGCGATGCGATTCCAAGCGCGGACAGGGCGGTGTTGCAAGACATGCGGAGCCGCCTGTTCCGCAAGCCCGAGGACCCAATCCCGCCCACAGCTCCCCCGCCTAATGTCACCAAATTCAGACTGGATTGCTGCGAGGGAGCCGAGGCGGCAGTCGAAGCCTGCAGGGCGGCATGCGTGGAGGGCCAGCCATATGCCGTCGTGTTCCTCGATATGCGCATGCCTCCGGGTCGTGACGGCGTCTGGGCGGCAGAACAGATTCGCGCACTCGACCGCGATATCGAGATCGTTATTTGCACCGCCTTCTCCGATGTCGATCCTGCCACGCTCACCGAGCGAGTGCCCCCCGCGGACAAGTTTTTCTACCTGCAAAAACCGTTTCACCCGCACGAGGTCCGGCAATTGGCACTGGCGCTGGGCCAGAAGTGGAGTGCGGAACAGCGCATCACCAGGCTGGCCTACTACGATGCACTCACGGGCCTGCCGAATCGCGCCTTGTTCCAGGAGCAGTTGTCTGCGTCCATCGAGATCGCGAAGGCACAGGACCAGAAACTGGCCATCCTGTATTTCGATCTGGACAATTTCAAACGCATCAACGACACGCTCGGCCACGGCGTGGGCGACGAACTGCTGCGCGTGCTGGCTGACCGTCTGTCTGCGACTGTTCGTCGCAATGGTGTCGTTGGCCGCGCGACCGAAGCGGCCCATTCGCAGTCACATCTCGCAAGACTTGGCGGAGATGAATTTGTGGTGCTTGTAAACAACATCGTCACTCCGGAAGACGCTGGCGTCATTGCCAGCCGGATCGAAACGGCATTACAGCAATCAATGCAGCTTTCGATGCATGAGGTTTTCGTGACATCGAGCATCGGAATTGCGATCTATCCGGCCGATGGCGCTGACATTGATACGCTGTTCCGGAATGCTGACCTCGCAATGTACTTTGCGAAGCGTCAGGGATTGGCGCAGATCGCATACTTCAACGAGACGATGAGCGCGGACGGGCTGCATCGTCTGACGCTGGAAGGGAAACTGCGGGATGCGCTGAGACTGAATGAATTCGCGCTGCACTATCAGCCGCAGTTCGATCTGTCGACCGGCGCCATCCAGGGCTTTGAGGCGTTACTGCGATGGTCCAACGCCGAACTTGGGCCGGTCTCACCCAAGGAATTCATCCCGGTTGCCGAGACAACGGGCCTGATACTGCCGATTGGAGAATGGGTATTGCGTGCCGCTTGCCGCCAGATGAAAGCGTGGCGCGATGCGGGGCAGGCCAGCGACGCGCGTGTGTCGGTGACTATATCGGGACTGCAGTTCGCCCAGCGCAATTTCACCGAGTTTGTGCTTGCCGTGATCAACGAGAGCGGGCTGCCGGCGGCATGCCTTGAGCTTGAAATTACCGAGGCGATGGTGATGCGCGACGAAGAATGGGCGAAGCAGACGCTCGCGAAGCTCAAGGCGCTTGGTGTATTG
>JANPCY010000067.1:0-1911 GCA_031431175.1 Steroidobacteraceae bacterium
GGTGTCAATGAATCGCATCCGTTCAGTCCTGCGCACGTTTTTCCTGACCGAATTGCTGGTCGGGTTGTCGGTGACGCTGCGCAACTTGTTCCGGCGCAAGATCACGCTGAATTACCCCGATGAAAAGACGCCGCAGTCGCCGCGATTCCGCGGGCTGCATGCGCTGCGGCGCTACCCCAACGGTGAGGAACGCTGCATCGCCTGCAAGTTGTGCGAGGCGGTCTGCCCGGCGCTCGCGATCACGATCGAATCCGATGTCGCGGCCGACGGCACGCGGCGCACGACGCGTTACGACATCGACCTTTTCAAGTGCATCTATTGCGGATTTTGCGAGGAGGCCTGCCCGGTCGACGCGATTGTCGAGACGCGGATCCACGAGTACCACATGGAGAACCGCGGCGAGAACATCATGACCAAGGACAAGCTGCTCGCGATCGGCGACCGCTATGAGGCGGAAATCGCGGCTGACAGAGCTGCGGATTCGAAGTACCGGTGAGCTGAGATGCTGGTCACCATCCTCTTCTACGCATTCTCGGCCGTGCTGATCGGCGCGGCACTCGGGGTGATCCTGGCGCGCAATCCGGTCCACTCCGTGCTGTTCCTGGTGCTGTGCTTCTTCAATGCGGCCGTGCTGTGGCTGCTGATCGAGGCGGAATTCCTGGCGCTCGTGCTGGTACTCGTGTACGTGGGCGCCGTAATGGTGCTGTTCCTGTTCGTCGTGATGATGCTCGACATCAACATCGAGAAATTGCGCGAGGGCTTTGCGCGCAATGCGCCGCTCGGCGCCCTGATTGCGCTGATCGTGATCGTCGAGCTGTACTACGCGCTGTGGGTCCGGCGCCTCGGCATCGAAGTGACCGGCGGCACGGCGCCGCTGCCCGAGAATTACAGCAACACTGCGCAGATCGGCGCGGTGCTCTACACGGAGTACGTTTACCCGTTCCAGCTCGCTGCCGTCGTGTTGCTGATCGCGATCATCGCCGCCATCACGCTGACTATGCGCAAGCGCCCGGGCCAGAAGGTTCAGGACATTTCGCGCCAGGTTTCGGTGCGGCCCAGGGACCGGATCCGGATCGTCAAGATGCCCACGGAGCGTGAGCCGTGATCACGCTGACGCATTACCTGATGCTGGCCGGAATCCTGTTTGCGATCGCCGTCGCGGGCATCTTCCTGAATCGCAAGAATGTCATCCTGCTGCTGATGTGCATCGAGCTCATGCTGCTCGCCGTCAACTTCAACTTTGTCGCGTTCTCGCGCTTCCTCGGGCTGCTGGACGGGCAGGTATTCGTGTTCTTCATCCTGACAGTTGCAGCGGCGGAAGCGGCGATCGGGCTCGCCATTCTCGTCGTGCTGTTCCGGCAGCGGCAGAGCATCAATGTCGAGGAACTCGACGTGATGAAGGGTTGAGGATGTCCGTGATCGATCTTTGCCTGCTGATCGTCCTCGCGCCGCTCGGCGCCGCGGTCATTGTTGGCCTGGCGGGCCGCTACATCGGGCGCACCGGGTCCCATTGGCTTTGTATCGGCGGCGTCGCGGTCTCGTTTGCCGCCTCGGGCTGGATCTTGAAGCAGATGGTGGATGGCGCACCCGTGTTCAACGAAGCCGTCTATACCTGGGCGGTCAGCGACGGAATCCGGATGGAAATCGGCTTCCTCATCGACAACCTGACTGCCCTGATGATGACGGTGGTGACCTTCGTTTCGCTGGCCGTGCATGTCTACACGGTCGGCTACATGCGCGACGATCCGGGCTACCAGCGGTTTTTTGCGTATATCTCGCTGTTTACCTTCGCGATGCTGATGCTGGTGATGTCGAACAATTTCCTGCAGCTGTTTTTTGGCTGGGAAGCGGTTGGCCTGGTTTCGTACCTGCTGATTGGATTCTGGTACAAGCGCCCGAGCGCGATTTTCG
>JANPCY010000068.1:0-2527 GCA_031431175.1 Steroidobacteraceae bacterium
TCGCCGCGGAAATCGGTACGCAAGCCGTAGCACAACACGGGAATGGACAAGCGGTCCACAACCGCGGCGAGCTGTTCAACCTGGGCTCGCGACAGGAATTGCGCTTCGTCGAGCAGGACGCAACTGATAGCCTCGTCAGCATGCTCGCCGGAGATCTCGGCAAGCAGATCGCTGCCCTGATCGAAATGGAGGGCCTCGCTGGTGAGCCCGATGCGTGAATGCACCTTGCCACCGCCACGCTGATCCAGCTTCGCCGTATACACCAGCGTGCGCATGCCGCGCTCGCGGTAGTTATGGCTCGACTGCAGCAGGGAAGTCGATTTCCCGGCGTTCATCGTCGAGTAATAGAAGTACAACTTAGCCAAGGTTGTCGGCTGCCGGCTTCAGTAAAGCAGGTTTATTTCGCGCAGCCGTTCGCGCAGGTAATCGTCCGCGAGGATCGGCTCTGGATACCGGTTCGGCCGATCCGGCGTAATGCAGCCCGGCAGCGTGGCGATCGGATAGTCCGAATTGTAGTGCAGGAAAAATGGCATCGAATAACGCGGGAAATTGACACGCGCGCCGACTGGATTGACAACGCGGTGGGTCGTGGACGGCAGCACCTGATTGGTCGATCGCTGCAGCATGTCGCCGACATTGCAGACCAGCATCCCCGGTGGCGGATTGATCGGAAGCCAGCACCCGTTGCGATCCTGCACTTCGAGACCGCCCTCCTCGGCCCCCAGCAGCAATGTGATCACGTTGATGTCCTCGTGGGCACCAGCACGGACCCCGGTCGAGCCTTCCTGCAGCGGAGGATAGTGGATCACGCGCAGCACGCTGTTGCCCTCGCCCACCTTGTCGTCAAACCAGTGCTGCGGTAGGTCGAGGTATACCGCGATCGCCTCGAGCAGCTTGCGGCCCATCGCATCAAATGACTCCCAGAGATCGAGCGCCGCGCGCCTGAATCCGTCGTCTCCCGGAATCCAGACGTTGTCCGGCATCGATGAACGGTAGCGATGGCCGGGCGGCAATTCGCGCCCGATCTGCCAGAACTCCTTCAGATCATGGTGAGTAGCGCCCTTGGCGGTCTCGACGCCAAACGGAGTGTAGCCGCGCGCACCGCCGATGCCCGGGATCCGATAACGGAGCTTCTCCTGCTCCGGCAGCGCGAAGAACTGCTTGAAGCGGTTCAGGCAACCGTCGATCAGTGCCTGCGGCAGCTCGTGATCGTTGACCACCGCAAAGCCGTAGCGCTCGAAGCTGCCGGCAAAGCGCTCCACAAACGCTTTGGGGTCGCTTTTCGCGAGCTGGTAGCTGACCGGAACGATTGCTTCAGTCATCGGGGCACATTATGGCCCCGCATTCACAGGGGCTCCAGAGTCACGCATGATGGCTGCCATGCTGGATGCTTCGCGCTGGTTCATCATCGTCAACCCGGTCTCCGGTGGCGGCCGGGCGCGACGCCGCTGGCCGCAACTCGCCGCCGCACTGGCCCGGCACGGCGTTGAACACGATGCCGAAGTCACTTCCTCGGCAGGCCACGCCGTCCAATTGGCGCAGCAGGCGATCGCGAGCGGCCACCGCCGGTTGCTGGCACTCGGCGGTGACGGATCATTCAACGAACTCGTCAATGGGCTGGTTGCGCAGCAGGAGGTGCCGCTCGAAACGGTGCTCGCAGCGGTGGCGCCACTCGGCACCGGCAATGACTGGGCTCACGCGATGCAGGTACCCGACAATCCGGACCTGCTCGCAGCGGCAATGGCGCGCGGCAGGAGCCGTCGCGTCGATCTCGGTATTGCGGAGGCTCGCGGAGCGGCCGGTGACGGGCCGCGACGACTGGCATTCCACAACAACGCCGGTGCCGGCATCAATGCGGAAGCATTGCGCCTCACGCCTCGCGGTGGCCCGCGTGCCCTCGCCTATCTCATCGGGCTTGCGCGCGCATTGGTGAGCTACAAAGCGCCGCGATTCGAAGTGTCAGCCGACGGCAGGTTGCAGTCCGGGCGCTACCTGATTGCGCTTGCGGCGATCGGTTATTTTTACGGCGCCGGAATGCGCTTGGCGCCCGGGGCGCAACTCGATGACGGATTCTTCGACCTGGTCCTGGTCGAAGCGATGTCGATCATGCAAGCGCTGCGTCGCCTGCCAAAACTCTTCAACGGCCGGCTGGGGACCGATCCGGCCGTACACACGGTGCGCTGCCGGTCCGTGACGATTCACGCCACACCCGCCTGCGGCCTCGAAGTCGACGGACAGAATTTCGGATCGACGCCGGTGACGCTGACACTGCGGCCTGGCGCGCTGAATGTCCTGGATTGCCGCCCTTCAGCGGAATGACGCGAGGATCTTCGGGAGTCTTGCGGCGCCGGGGCACAGCCGATCGAATGGCACGCTGTTGAGCGCAGCCTCCGCCGTATTGTGCCGCGCGTGGAAGTCGCGGCGCTTCTGGTCGATGTAGATCAGGCCCGTCACGTACTCGTTTCGCATCGCGCGCTCCTGCACGTATGCGGCAGCGCGGGCGCGGTCGGTCGGATCGTAGTCTTCG
>JANPCY010000069.1:0-3059 GCA_031431175.1 Steroidobacteraceae bacterium
CTTCCATGAACGCCGCCCGCGCGGCGGCAGTGAACTCGACCTGGTCATCGTCGGCGCCGGCCCCGCCGGATTCTCGGCATCACTTGCGGCACTCGAGCGCCGAATGCGATTCGTGACGCTCGAGCAGGAATCTCTCGGCGGCTGCATCTTTCAGTATCCGCGCGGCAAGATCGTCATGACCCAGCCGGTGCGCCTGCCGATTGTGGGAAACATCAAGCTGAGCACGACGACCAAGGAGGAGCTGCTCCAGCTTTGGCAAGGCATCGAACGACAGGTCAACCTTAAGATCAATTATCGGGAACGTGTCGAAGCAATTGAGAGTCTCAAAGATGGCTTTCTCGTACGCACCGCCGCCGGTCAATATCGTGCCACAAGCGTACTGCTCGCCATTGGACGGCGCGGCACGCCGCGTAAGCTCGGCGTTGCCGGGGAGGATCTGCCAAAGGTTACCTACCGGCTCATCGAGCCGGAACAGTATGCCGGACAGCAGGTGCTGGTCGTCGGCGGCGGCGACAGCGCGATGGAGGCGGCTGTCAGCATCGCCGAGGCCTGCGCCACGGGCGCGGTCACGCTGTCATACCGCGGCGACGCCTTCAGCCGCGCGAAGCCGAAGAACCGGGAGCGCATTTCCGCGGCACAGCGCGACGGCCGGCTCGAGGTGATTCTCAAATCGCAGGTGGAATCGATCGAGCCGCGCCAGGTCGCGCTGAAAACCGATGGCGTCGTCAGGAACCTCGAGAACGACTCGGTGATCGTCAGCGCTGGCGGAATTTTGCCCAGTGATTTCCTGCGATCAGTCGGCATCGAAATCGAGACCAAGTACGGCACCGCGTGATGCGGCGAGCGGTTGTTGCCTTTGCGTCGGCGGTGATCATCATCGCCAGTCCCACACATGCCGCTGATCTCGAGCCGGCACGGGATGCCCTTCGCCGGCACGAATATGAGCGCGCCGCCAGCTTGCTCCGCCCGCTCGCCGAGGCGGGCGATGCCGAAGCCTCTTTCCAGCTTTCGCAGTTACTGCGCTATGGACGCGGAGTTCCCAAGGACCTGGCTGGAGCGTGTCGGCTGCTCGAGGCATCAGCGACCGGCGGCCACGCCCGTGCTGCGGGCAGCCTTGCTGCGATGCTCGAATCAAGGGAATGCCAGACATCCGCAAGATCGGCCAGCGCGTGGCGCGAGGTAGCTCACGGTGCCGGCTATGCCCCTCCCGCAGCCACAACCGATCAGACGAGCGAAATTACCGCACCCACCGCGGAGCACCTGTTGCGCGCCGCCCGAGCAGGCGACCTGCCGCAGATCGAGCGCCTTCTCGGGTCGCTGCGACCCGACGTCACAGACGAATTCGGCCGGACGCCTTTGATGCTTGCAGTCGAGGCCGGACAGGATGCGGCCGCACGCAATCTTATGGGCCACGGCGCATCGCTTGCGGCCGCCGATCGGAACGGCGAGACGCCCTTGCTGCTCGTCACGCGCACAGGCAATAAGGAACTGTTGTCGCTGATGCTGGCGGGCAGCGCACCCGTCAACAATGCAAATAGTTCAGGCACGACCCCCTTGATGATTGCCGCGGGCGCGGGCTCGCCCGAGCTGTGTGAGCAGTTGCTGGCGGCTGGGGCAGATCCTTCATTGCGCGATCGCAGTGACTTACGTGTCGGGGATCACGCGGCGCGCAGTGGTCACGCGGAACTTGCGGCGCGTCTCGGAGTGAGCGTGAAGCAATCGCCGACGGGACCTGTCAAGTCGGGTGCGTTGCATGCGGGCCAGACACCGTTGATGACTGCTTCCGAGCGCGGCGACTTGAAGTCCGTAGACCGGCTTCTCGCTGCCGGCGATGACGTGAATGCCAGCGACGCCCAAGGCATGACGGCGCTCGCGTTTGCGGCGCGCGCAGGCCGAACGGCAGCCGTATCCGCGCTTCTGGCCGCTGGCGCCAAAGTCGACTCTCAGGATCAAGCCGGCTGGTCGCCGCTCGGCCAGACCATTCTTGCTGGTCAGTTGGATGCAGCACGCCTGTTGCTCGACAACGGGGCGGATCCGCGCGCCATTCAGGCAAATTCAAAGCCATTGCTGCTGGTTGCCGTGGAGTCGAAACGCACCGGCGCAGTACTGATGCTGACAAGAGCGGGTGCTGACCCCGATCAGGCTGACCGCGAAGACATGACGCCGCTCATGGCTGCCGCATCGGCGAATGACAATGGGACGATCAAGTCGCTGCTCGCTGCGGGCGCGCACCCGGACAGGGCCGACAGGCACAAACGCACCGCCCTCTGGTACGCCGCGAGTAATAATGCGTCGGGCGTTATTGCCGCATTGGCTGCCAAGCCCGTCCTGAATGCAGCGGATGACGAAGGCACCACACCGCTTGCCGTGGCCGTGAGCCGTGGGCATCGCGCATCAGTTCAGGCATTGCTGTCGGCCGGCGCGGATGCCCGCCTCAAGACACGCAGTGGCAACACTGTGTTGCATCTCGCGGCCGCAGCCGGGCACGGAGCGCTGATTCCGATACTTATCGCGGCGGGCGCTCCGGCCGACGTCGTCAACTCACACGGCGATACTGCTTTGATGCTCGGCGTCAAATCGCGCTGCCTCGCATGTGCCAGCAACCTCCTGGTAGCGGGTGCAGGCACCCGCGTGCGCAATAAAGACGGCCTTTCGGCCCTCGATATCGCCCGACTATCCACGGACAAGTCACTGATCCAACTTCTCGATTGACGCTGCTTGCCGCAGTCAGCTCGCCGGTACGTCATTCCCGATTGATCCCGGTAATCAGACGCGCGCCACGTTCAAACAACACGTACGACCAGAGCCACTGCGTCACGACGATCACACGATTGCGAAGGTTGACGAGGAAATAGACGTGCGCAGCTCCCCACAACCACCAGGCAAGCCATCCTGAAAGCCGCACACGCTGGTAGGAAATGACCGCGGCCTTGCGACCGATGGTTGCGAGCAGGCCGCGATCGCGATAAGCTAATGGCGTCAGGGAAACGCGACCCGAGATCCGCGCGGAAATCGCGCGAGCGACGTAGGCGCCCTGCTGTTGCGCGACCGGCGCAATG
>JANPCY010000070.1:0-4237 GCA_031431175.1 Steroidobacteraceae bacterium
AACTTCTTCGATGGTTCGAAGTCCAGCAGTCGTGTGGCTTTCGTCGTGTCCAGAAGGAAACTCTTCCGGAAGAAGTCCAGCCGCCGTCGATGTAGTGGTGGCTGCACACCAAGCGGCCGGCAGACAGCCTCAAGAACCGTCGCGGTGACATCAAATGGCCACAATGGCGCCCGCAGACGCGACAGGGAAACGCCCACGGCTTGCGCGATACACGCGCACATTTCCATTGTCGTCAATTTCTCGCTGCCAGCCAGCAGGATTGTTTCGTTCCTGGCCGCAGGCCGCGCAGCTGCCGCCATCAGGCCACGTACCAGATCATCCACGTGGATGAGTTGATGCAGATTGGTTCCCTTTCCAATCACAAAAAAAGCGCCTTTCTTTATGGCCTTGAACAGTTTCAGGAGGCGCCCATCACCCGGACCATAAGTCTCCGAAATCCGGATTATCGAGATCCCGATCTCTGAACCAAACTGTCGGACAACGCTTTCACCTTCAAGCTTCGTGATGCCATATATGTTATCCGGCCGCGTCCCGGTGGCCTCGTCGATCAGGCCGGAGTGCGCCGAGCCATAGACTCCAATAGTGCTGCCGTGCACGAATCTTGCGATCCCGGCATCCCGGCTTGCTGAGAGTACGTTTCTCGTTCCCTCGACATTGATGTCCCGAAAATACCGGTCGGGTACGTTCGACTCATGTTGGGCGGCAGCAAGGTGGTAGACCACGTTGCAACCAGTAACGGCCGCAGCCAGACCACCTGTATCGCCGACCGATATCGCTCGAACATCGATACCGGCTACTCGTAACTGCTCCTTGCGGAAAGATTCCATGTCCGTGTTTGTCTGCCCCAGGGCCACGACTTCGAATCCAGCTTCACGGCACCCTAAGGCCAGCCTCGAGCCGATGAATCCTGTGCCGCCGGTTATCAAGACTTTCAAGCTGGGACCTCCCATTCGCAAAAATACTGTTGTCTCACGTGCGTCAGACTGATCAGCCGGGCATGGCATCGCGCGCATCGGGTTTCGGTCGACCACCTTCAGCCATGTAGGCCAGCCACCATGGTGTCCACGACAGGATCTGCAGCACCCGTGCCAGCAGCGCGATTGAAAGCGAGTCTCGCAACGGCACGTCAGCTGCCGACAGCACCAGTACAAACACGGTTTCGTAGACTCCGATGCCTCCCATCGAAACCGGGATCCTCGCGGCCAAATAGGCCAGGGGAACCGCTGCCGCAATGCTGACAAAAGGAACCGGTATTCCGAGTCCCTGTGCGATCACCCAGGTAATGAAGATTGGAACGGAGTTCTCTGCCAGGGTGAGCAGGAAGAACAACCCAAGCTCACCGCGGGCCGGCCGGTAACTGTTGAAAGACTCGTGGGCTTTTTCCAGCAACTGGAAGAGCCAGATGTGTTGGACACGCCCCAACAGTCGGTAATGCAAGAATCTGTAAAAGCGAGGATTGAACGCCACCGCGAGTGCTGCGAGCCCCAACGCAATCACGGCGAGAGCGATCCACCAGACCGGATCGAGGCGCGAATCGAAATTGCCCGAGACCCGGATCAGCGCCAATCCCCCGATCGCAAGCAAAGGGGTCGCCAGGCCACCGAAGATCCTCTCAACGGCGATCGATGCGACAACCTCTCTGGCCGGGATCCCCTCCCGCACGGTGCATGCGGTTCTAACCGAATCTGCGCCCACCGTCGCGGGGAGGAAAAGCCCCCAGATTGTCGACGCGCAATAGATCCTTGTTGCTCGCAGCAGAGCCAGGTGATGGCCACGAAAGTTGAGAAGCCGGATCCACTTATAGGCCATCAGCGCCCGGTCCAGGGTGTTAAGAAGCAGGGCGAGGAAAATTGCCACAGGGCTGAGTACGGCTATCTGCCTGCCGAGCGCCTGCACATCGCCGGCCATCCGGATCATCAGGATGAGCAGGCCTATGGAAATCAGGATTCTGAGAAATCGCATCATCCAGAATGGCTCCTGGCTCATCGTTCAATATCGCGCACCAGACCTTCAGCGGGAACCAGAGCAGCGACCAGCAGGCACGCAGGCGATACTGTTGCGATGGGCGCGTCAGGCCGCGAAATAATATACTGAGTTCAAGCTGATTCTGTTGAATTGCGCCCAAGTGTGAAGGATGCCCGGATCGATGCGCGTGAAGCGTGATGAGTTGACAAATTCGTGGGCGTGGTGCGGGCGCGGGACGGTCCTGGTTGCGCTGATCGTGCCAGTCCTGGCGTGCGGGCAGGCGCAGCCGCCGCGTCCCCCGAGCCCGGTCATCGTGGATATTCAGTGGGCTGCGGCGTCGACCATCCGGCGGGCTGCGCCGGGATCGGACAATTGGCCGTTGACCTGGGGCGATGACGGGTCGCTTTACGCAGCATACGGCGATGGGGAAGGATTTAATCCCAAGGTGGGGCGCAAGCTGAGTCTGGGGCTTGCAAGAATCGAGGGCGGCCCTGGGAATTTCAAAGGCGTCAACATTCGGTCTCCCAGTGGGGAGCAATACGGAAACGGCAGTGCTGGCAAGAAGGCCAGCGGAATGCTGATGGTGGAGGGCTTGCTGTTGATGTGGGTTCGTAACGTCAACGGCCGTGGAAAACAATGCCAGCTCGCCTGGTCCGAAGACCGGGGCTTGACCTGGGAATGGGCGGATTGGTTATTCGCGGAGTTTGGGCACTGCACGTTCATCAACTTCGGCCGAAACTACCAGGGAGCGCGCGACGAGTATGTCTATATGACGACGCCCGACGGGCCGAGTGCATACGACGCCTCCGATACCTTTGTTCTTGCGCGCGCGCCCAAGGGGCGTATCCGGGATCGGGACGCCTACGAGTTCTTCACGGGTCTGGGCCCTGACCAGCAACCCGGCTGGAGCGCCAATATCGCCGACCGGGGGCCCGTTTTCAGTAACGCAGGCAATTGTCGCCGGTCCGGCATCTCCTTCAATGCCGGCCTCGGACGTTACCTCTGGTGGCAGGTACTGGGCGAGGGTACGAAGCGTTTCAAGGGTGGCTTCGGCATTTACGATGCACCGAACCCGTGGGGACCGTGGACGACCGTATTTTTCACTGAAGACTGGGATGTCGGCCCGGGCGATACCGGTAGTTTTCCGACGAAATGGATCAGTGAGGATGGTCGGAAGGCGGCCTTGGTATTCTCCGGCGAGGACGCCTTCTCGGTTCGGGATGTCACCTTCGTTGTTGCCCAGACCGGTCAGTGACGAGCTGGCTGCCTGGCAGATTTACGCAGGCGCAAGGCATCTCTCTCATGAAACGAAATCTTGCCCATCTTTCGAGTATCGAATACGACCTGATTGTCGTAGGTGGTGGTGCGTTCGGCGCTTGTGCCGCATGGGAGGCGGCGTCCAGGGGCCTTTCGGTGGCGCTGGTGGAAAAGGCCGACTTCTGCAGCGCGACCTCGGCCAATCACCTCAAGGTGGTGCACGGCGGCATTCGATATCTTCAGCATCTCGACATGCACCGCGTCCGGGAGTCATGCCGCGAGCGGACCGCCTTGCTTCGCATCGCGCCTCACCTGGTTCAGCCATTGCCCATCGTGATGCCTACCTATGGCCGTGGCATGGACGGGCAGTCAGTGCTGCGAGCCGGAATTCTTTTGTACGATCTGCTGACCCTCGGAAGGAACTCCCGCATACCGGACTTGGCCCGCCATATTCCCGCAGGGCGCATGCTTTCCCGTGATCAATGCCTGACACTGTATCCAGGCCTGGCCAGGGACGATCTGACCGGAGCGGGCCTGTTCTACGATGCGCAGTTCTGCCATCCACCTCGCCTTGCCCTGGCGTTTCTGCAGTCCGCGGTGAGCCAGGGTGCGCGCGTCGCCAACTATGCTGAAGTGACGGGGTTCCTGCGCAAGGACTCGCGCGTCTTCGGCGTTGTGGTCAGGGATCGCCTCTCAGGCGATCAATTTGATGTCCGCGGCCGTATGGTTCTGAACGCAGCAGGGCCGTGGGCGGCAGAACTGCTTCGAGACGCCCTGCGCGTCCAGCTGAGTCCGCAGCCGATGTTCTCGCGTGACGCCGGCTTCGTCGTGCGTGGCCGGCGCACGGGTGATCACGCGCTCGCCTGCAGGGTTCCAACATCGGACCCTGATGCAATCTTGAGCCGAAAAGGCCGACACGTGATGGTCATTCCCTGGCGTGACTACACGCTGTTTGGTTCGTGGCACACGGTTCATACCAGGACTGCCGACGACTTCGAAGTGCGTGAAGACGAAC
>JANPCY010000071.1:0-18249 GCA_031431175.1 Steroidobacteraceae bacterium
CATGCCAGTAGCGGTGCACCAGCGGATGCTGCTTGCGCAACACCTCGAGCGCCGCCGTGTACTGCGCTTCGTTCAGCGCATAGGGGTCGGTGATGCCGAGATCGGGCTGCTTGGTCTTGAGGTAAAGCGCCGCGTCCGCAATGTAGATGGCGCCGTCATAGGCCTGCACGCGCCCCTTGTTCGACTTGCCATCCGAAAGTTTTGTCGGCTCGAACACGACTGACCACGAGGTCGGCGCCTCCTTGAAAGCCTTGGTGTTGTACATCAGGACATTCGGGCCCCGTTGATACGGGACGCCATAATGCTTGCCGTCCACGAAGTGCCAGGCGGCCTCGCGCAGGCGCTCGTCCACGCTTGAATAACTTGGTACCCGCGCCACGTCGATCGCCTGCACCGTGCCGCCGCGGATCAGCCGCAGCGAAGCGTCGCCCGAGGCTGTCACGAGGTCGTAACCGCCCTGGGTCATCAGCGAGACCATTTCGTCCGAGGTACCGGCGGTCTTGACATTGACCTTGCATGCGGTTTTCGCCTCGAAAGGCTGGACCCAGTCATAACCCGCATCGGTTTCGCCGCGCTCGATGTAACCCGGCCAGGCGACGATGTCGACCTGACCCTCGAGGACCGGGGCTGCCGGAGCCTCGGGTTCCTTCTTGCTTTGGCAGCCCGCGAGGGCAATGACGACGCCGGCCGACAGGGCGGCCAGACGTGACGAGTAACGAGCGGTGTTCGCGAACATGGCGGAGTCCCCCAGGGTTTGTTCTGATCACGCCAAGTTTATGCTTGTCCGGTGCGAAATACACGGCGCCCGCGCAGCTGACCGCGTTTTATTGAGTGCGTATGGCCTCGGCTACCGGTTGCTCCGGGGCGATGGTGATTCGCAGCCGTCCATAGGGTGAGGCGGGCACGACTGCGTCGCCGCGGCTTTCGAGCCAGGCAAGCGCCGCGGGCGTAAGCAGATCGGCTTCCCGGCGCTCAGGCGCTCGACCCAGCACCGCGGCCGGCGTGAAGACTATGAGGTAGCGGGCGCCCTCAGTGGCCGGATCGATGGGCATGGTCACGGCGAGGCCGGTTTCGCCGCCCGCGGTTGCCAGCGCCGGTTCCAGGCGCAGGTTGTCGAGACCCGACACGCGCAGGACGATGAATGTATCGTCGAGCAATGCGACGACCGGATAGAAAATACTGGCCTCATCATCGCGGCCGGGCTCGAAAAGGCTCTTCACGCGCAGGCGATACGGCGTCGAAATCTTCGGCAATTCGAAGGCGGCGAACGGGCTGAGACCGCTTTGGAAATCGAAGGCCGGGCTCGCGCTATTCACGAACGCGTCTGCGAAACCGCGCTCCGGCAGCGGCAGATACGAAAACCCGGACGGATCGTCGCAACAGGCTTTCGTTCTGGCGTAGAGCGCGAGACGCGCCTCCGGCTTCGCCGGGTAGGATTGCCCGGGCGCCGACGCGCAACCGGCAAGAGCGGCCGCCGTCACCAGCGACAGGATCAGCATTGAATTTTGCATCAGGTGGGAAGCTAGCATGAATCCGGCCTCCGCCGCGGGGGTCGGCACGGGTCGGGCGCCATGCCGGCGTCAAGGCGCTGCTCGGAGAGCAATTGCCGCGCGATCGGCGGGCGTTGGCATGGCGTTTTCGGAGACGCGAAATCCGGACTCGTCCGGTAAGATGCGCGACAGACAATGAGCCGCCGGCGCAAATCATGGGTCCTGGTCGTTCCCCTGGCAGTCCTGCTGGGGGCTTGCGCTGCGGACGCGCCAGCCAAGACGGAGTCCGAGAGCATGGCTATGCCTTCGCCGGTGCCACCAATTGCCGCAGTGCGGCCATACGAGGTCGTGTCACCGAACGGCACGCGGCTGGACGAGTACTACTGGCTGCGCGACGACACGCGCACCAGCAAGGAAGTGCTCGCCTATCTCGAGGCCGAGAACGTCTACAAGGCGTCCATGACCGCGCACACCAAGGCACTCGAGGAGCGCGTTTACGGCGAGATCATCACACGCATCAAGCAGGACGATTCCAGCGTGCCGTATCGCAAGCGCGGCTACTGGTACTACACGCGCTTCGAGACCGGCAAGGAATACCCGGTTTACGCGCGCAAGGCCGGCAATCTCGAGGCCGCCGAGCAGTTGATGCTGAACGCCAACGTGCTGGCCGAAGGCCACGGGTTCTATCAGGTCGGCGCAACCGCGATGGCGCCCAACGACCGGCTGCTTGCCTATGTCGAAGACACCATCGGCCGGCGCCAGTACCGGTTACGGGTCAAGGATCTTGAAACCGGCGAGACGTTTCCGGAGGTGATCGAGAACGTCGATCCTTCCATCGCCTGGACCGCGGACAGCGCAAGCCTGCTATATGTCGAAAAGCACCCGGAGACACTGCTGGGCTACCGCGTCCGCCGTCACGTGCTCGGCACCGATCCTGCCAGCGATCCGTTGATCTATGAACAGGACGACGAGAGCTTCTACACGGAAATCAGGAAAACCAAGGACGAGCGTTACCTGCTGATCGTTGCGGACAGCACGGTATCCACCGAAGTACGTTATGCGGATGCCGCGGATCCCGATCTGAAATTCCGCGTGTTCCTGCCGCGCGAGCGCGACCACGAGTACAACGTCGAGCACCTGGATGGCCGCTGGATCATCCGCAGCAACTGGCAGGCCCCGAATTTCCGGCTGCTCACGGCTCCAGTCGGCGAGGAAGGCGATCGCGCAAACTGGCACGAGCTCGTCGCCCACCGTGACGACGCATTCATCCATGGCTTTGACGTGTTCCGCGCCTTCCTCGCGATAGAGGAACGCTCGGGGAGCTTGCGCAAGATTCGCATCCGGCCCTGGGACGGCGGCGCGGATTTCTTCATCGCGGCGGATGAGGCTGCCTACACGACCGTACTCGGGCAGAACGCGGAGATCGATACGCGAATCGTGCGCTACGAGTACACCTCGCTGACAACGCCGGGCAGCGTCTATGACTACGATATCCAGACCGGCGAGAAGCAGCTCATGAAACGCGACCCGGTGCTGGGTGATTTCGACACCGCCAATTACCGCACCGAATTGCTGTGGGCGACGGCACGCGATGGAGCCAAGGTGCCGGTGTCACTGGTCTATCGCAATGGATTCAAGCGCGACGGCCACGCGCCGCTCCTGCAATACGGCTATGGATCGTACGGTTACTCGATGGATCCGATATTTTCGATCCCACGCCTGTCGTTGCTGGACCGCGGCTTCGTCTATGCCATCGCGCACATTCGCGGTGGCCAGGAAATGGGGCGGCGCTGGTACGACCAAGGCAGGCTGCTGAACAAGATCAATACGTTCACCGATTTCATCGATGTGACGCGCTTTCTGGCGCAGGAAGGCTATGCGGACCCGAAGCGCGTATCCGCGATGGGCGGCAGCGCCGGGGGCCTGTTGATGGGCGCTGTCGCGAACATGGCGCCGGGCGACTACCGGGCGATCGTCGCGCAGGTGCCCTTCGTCGACGTCGTGACGACGATGCTGGACGAAAGCATCCCGTTGACGGCCAACGAGTTCGACGAGTGGGGCAATCCAAAGGAAAAACCCTACTACGACTTCATGCTGTCCTATTCGCCCTATGACCAGGTTGCGCACCAGGACTACCCGGCGCTCCTCGTGACGACCGGGCTGTGGGACAGCCAGGTGCAGTACTACGAGCCGACCAAGTGGGTCGCGCGCTTGCGCGCGCGCAAGACCGGCACCAGTCCGCTGCTGTTCCGCACCACGATGGAGGCTGGCCACGGCGGCAAATCGGGCCGCTTCCAGCGCATTCACGATATCGCCGAGGAATACGCCTTCATCCTCGACCAGTCCGGCATCACGGAATAGCCGGTGAACCTGGCGCGCATCGAGCAGGTCGCGATCCCGGTTCGCGATCTCGCGCGCGCGACGGCGTTCTACCGCGAGCTGCTCGGCATGAAACTGCTGTTCGAAGTGCCGCCGGACCTCGCATTCTTCGATTGCGACGGCGTCCGGCTCGCGTTGTCGATTGCTTCAGACCCGATGTACGAGCCACCCGGCTCGATCGTCTATTACCGTGTCGCTGACATCGACGCGGCGCATGCCGAGCTCGAGCGGCGTGGCGTGGAATTCCTGCGCGGCCCGCACCTGGTCGCGCGGCTCGACGCGATCGAGGTCTGGATGGCATTCTTCGAGGACACCGAGGGCAATACGCTCGCGATCACCAGCGAACGCCCGGTCGCGCGCACATGAACGCGGAACCGCTGGCGGCGACGCTGCTCGGGCGGATCGTCAATGTAAGGCCTGCCGAGGCCGCTGGTCTCGTTGCGGCCTTCGCCTTCAACTTCCTGGTGTTCACCGCTTACTACATCCTCCGCCCGCTGCGCGACAGCATGGGCGTGACCGGTGGCGTGCACGCCCTCGATGACCTGTTCTGGTTCACTTTTCTCGGCATGCTGCTTGCGGTTCCGTTGTTCGGCTGGATCAGCGGAAGGTATCTGCGCTCGATGTTCCTGCCATGGACCTACGTCTTCTTCATCATCAACCTGCTGGCGTTCTGGGCCGTGTTCAGTGCGCTCGAGGACGATACCTGGCCGGCACGCGTGTTCTTCGTCTGGCTCAGCGTATTCAATCTATTCGTCGTGTCGGTGTTCTGGAGTTTCATGGCCGACCTGTTCAACAAGGAACAGGCGGGGCGCATGTTTGCCTTCATTGCCGGGGGCGCCAGCACAGGCGCGGTCATCGGGTCCGGTATCACCGCGTTCTTCGCCAAAGCGGTGGGCGACGTCAACCTGCTGCTGATTTCCGCCACGATGCTGGCGGCCACGCTCTTCCTGATGCGCTACCTGCTGCGCTGGAGCGCGCGCCGCGCGGATGATGGCGATCGGATCGTGGAGCGCCCGATCGGTGGCAATCCCTTCGCCGGCATCACGCTGGTGCTGCGCTCGCGCTACCTGGCCGGCATCGCATTGTTCGTATTCCTGATGGCAGCGGTGACGACCTTCCTGTATCTGCAGCAGGCCGCGCTGCTGGAAATCCATTTCCCTGACGGTTCGGAGCGCACGGCATTTCTCGGCAAGATCGACTTCATCGTCAATCTGATTGCACTGCTATTGCAGCTGTTTGCGATCGGCCGGCTGACGGCGCGTCTCGGCGTAACGACGATGCTGATCGCCGTGCCGGTGATTGTCGCGGCCGGTTTCCTGTTGATCGCCGCCTCGCCGACGCTCGCGACCCTGGTTGCCGTCTATGTCGTGCGGCGAGTCGGGCAATACGCGGTGACGCGCCCCAGCCTCCATATCCTCTATACGACGGTGGATCGCGCATCGAAGTACAAGGCGAAGAACTTCAACGACACGGTGGTCTATCGCGGCAGCGACGCAGTGGTCGCATCATTCCACGAGGCAGTCGTGAAAATGCTGTCGTTGGGGCTGGCCGGCATCGCCTGCCTGGGCGCGGGTGTCGCGGTCGTCTGGGCGGTCATCGCGATCTTCCTGGGCCGTGCGCACGAGCGCACGGTTCCGGTCAAGCCGGCGGCGTGATCAATCCTTGAGTTCGAAACGGATGCGTGTGACGACCCGCTGATCGACGACGACGTCATTGACCACGCGCGGTTCGTAGCGCCAGTGCGCCACGGATTCGAGCGCCGCGCGATCGAAGACACCCATCGGATCGGACCGGCGGACGGTTGCGTCGCGCGTGCTGCCGTCTCGAGTGACAGTGAATTCGATGTCCACCCAGCCGCTCGTGCCCCGCTCGCGCGCTCTTGGCGGGTATTCGGGCGCCACAAAATGGGTGCGGTGCAGCTCATTCTCCGGCAGCACGACGGGTGCAGCCGGCATGGGCGGCGAAACCGCCGCGCGCGCCTTTGCAATCTCGGTGGCAGCAGCTGCGACATCGGCCGCTGGTGCGCCGGCATCGTTGGCCGTTTTCAGCAGGGTCTCGGCACCCCTGACATTGCCCGCCGCGGCGAGACGGCGTGATTCGGCGAGAGCCCTGCCCGCAAGCAGGGCGCTGGTTTCCGGCAGGCCCTCGTATACGGGATCTGAGGCCCGCAACAAATCGAGGTAATGCCGGGCGGAATCGGCCACCGGCTCGACCAGTCGGCCCTGGGCGATGCGCTGGTTTGCGAGCGTAAACAACCTGGCGCGGTCTTCGCGCACATTACCGAGGCGCGCGACTTCGAGATCGGAACGTAGTTCGGCCACTTCGGGTCGATCGACGTCGAGGGCAACCGCTTGATCCACCCATTCGCTGGCCTCGTCGAGGCGGCCTTCGCTCATCGCCTTGCGCGCGTTGCCCTGCAGCAACGAGGCAAGCGCGGCGACGCCCAGCTTTACGCCGGGATCCGCCGGATCGATGAGCCGCGCCGCGAGGAGGTAAGCATGCGCGCTGTCATTGCCACCGACCAGCTGATTGCTGCGCATGCGCTCGGTGGCGAGCAGGACCAGTCCCTGCACGCTGCTCGTCGCGCTGCGTGGGCTGACTGGATCGGGCGCCGGCACGGCTGCGATCGGTGCGCCCGCGGGCGGCAACGGCTTGCCGGAATTCGCGAGGCGCTCGCGTTCACGCTCGAGCTGGGTAATGAAGAATACGAGGCGCGGATGATCGGGCCGGGCGGAGTGTGCCGCATCCACGGCACTCGCGAGGGCCGCAAGATCCTCGTTCATCAGGGCCTGTTCGGCCTGCAACAGCAGATCGTCCGCGACCCGGTCGATGCCGCGCTGCGCTACACGATTGTCCGGATCGCGCGCGAGCACTGCACGGTAGAGTTCGAGCGCATTTTGTTCAGGCGGCTCGACAAGCTGGCCCTGCGAAAGAGCAAGGCCTGCAGAGTCCAGTAGTTTCTGCACGGCGGATTCCCGGCGCGCGGCGGTAGTTGAGGCCTGTCCGTCATCGATGTCCGGCAGCAGGGCGCCGAGCCTTTCCCAGGGCTTCCAGGTCGCGAGCAGCAGGATGATCAGGGCGAGCGGAATCAGGAGCAGGCTGCGGCGGGACCAGCGGCGTATTGCGGCGCGGTCAAGCTTGATCGACGGCAGCGAGAGCGCCTTCAGCTTGACGGAGGTTGCGCCAGTATGGTGCGGCGCGACGGCCGGCAGGTCGGCGCCCATCTGCGGGCGGCGCTGCGTCGCATCCACGAAGTTGCGGATGCGATCCGCCGAAACAGGCTTGTGCAGGAACCGGAAGATGACACCCTGCGAAACCTGCTCCGCGAGCTGGGCTTCGTCATCGCGGCGGCCCGCCACGATGATCGCCAGATCGGGGAACTGCTCATGGATCCTGGTGACGAACTCGCGGGTGTCGTGGTCGGTCAGCGACGAGTCGGCCAGCAGCACGGCATTGCCGGCCGCAACGATCAGGTCGGCGGCGTGGGTTGCATCATCGGCGCGCCAGACGCGGTGATTGCCGGCAAGTGAATCGCGCAGCAGATCGATGAGCGCGGGATCGGCGGAAAGCACGATGACATTCGCGCCCGCGGACGGCGACGATGAAGTCGCTCGCTCCCCATCCGGCTTTTCGACGTCTGAATAGGCGATGTACTCGCTACCCCGGACCAAGCTAACCCGCGCAAGAACGCCGCGACACGGGCCTGGAAGCCGGTAACGTTCTGGCAGCGTCAATCTTTGACAAAACCCGGCGTGGCGAACGAGACACAGGTCTGGTTTCCACCCCTGGCCGCGTGATGCAGTTCGAAAAAACCCATCCCTTCCGGGACTTGCGGCAAGAGCCCAATCGGGTACCCCCTGAGGGGGCACGGGCGTTGCTGGCGCACCACAGTGACTTCGCAATCTCCGGTTTTGACCGAATTATGTGAATCTCGACAGCAGCCTGGGTGCCCCGTAATGTGGTCCGGCCTTGGGGGGTGGGGTCGCATGCCGGGAGATCCGAGCATCAAGCATCAGATCGCGTTCGTTTCGAGCCTGCCAGCTGAGCATTATCACCAGCTCGAAGCGCTCCTGTTCTTCAATGAACGTCAGGACCGTGTTCGGCACGGCATTGTCACCGCGATTAACCGCTATGGTCCGCCGGAGATCGTCGTCGACCGAAATTCGTTGCGTGTAGGCGTCGCCGGCCCATCCGAGGCCCAGTGCCTGTTCGCAATCGAGCGCGATGGCAAAGTTTCGCGTCCTGTTGGCGTGATCCTTTACGTGCGCGACAGCTTCGAGCGCATCACCGTCCTACATCTGGTCGTCGCGGGCGCCTATGCCGCCGGCGGCCCGCGCTCAAAGTACAACCTGCTGCTGCGCCTGGTACAGGCGGTCAAGCGGGTTGCGCGCTGCACTGCCGGCATCCGCCATATCGAGCTTCTCTATTCGCAGAACAGGTCGCGCGCCGCCTTCGCCTAGCTGGCCTCGGATTCACTCTTGCGCACGGTTGTTTAGTGTCCGGGTCCGCCGGAGAGTCCGCCGGTCAGCACCAGGCGCATCGCGGTTTCGACCCGCATGTCGAGCGGCACGATGGCCGAACGCGGCACCAGCACGGTATAGCCGCCGATCTGGTAGCTCATCGGAAAATAGACCGCGACCAGCGCATCCTCGCGCTTCACGATACCAAGTTCCGAGGCGTCGTCGCGGGTGACGAAACCGACCAGGCGCGCGTCGCCGAAGCGGGCAAGCACCACTCGCCTCAGGTCGCGGCGCTTGCCGTCCGCCGGCAGCAGCTTCGTGAAATCGCGAATCGCGCCGTAGATCGTCTTGACGACCGGAATGCGGTCGAGGAATCCCTCCCAGGCAGCGAGCAGGCGCCGCACCAGCAGCGCATTTACCAGGGTGCCGGCCGCGAGCAGCAGCACGACGGCCGCGATGATGCCCATGCCCGGACGGTAGTGCTCGGCGGGGATCACGAGCGTGATCACCCGCTGCAGCAGTGACTCCGTCGAGCTTCCGAGCCACCAGAGCAGCCACAGCGTGAGGCCTATCGGCAGCACGACCACCAGACCGCGCATCAGAGCGCTGCGAAGCTTGCGGAACATCGGTCATCTCCGGGCGCAACTGGCTGCGCCAGGCCATTGAGGCGTGCATGATAACGGCCGGAGGGCCCGAAATGCGGCTGGCCGGTATCGTACTTGGCGCTTTCCTCGCCGCCGCTCCCGCGGCTGCACAGCTCATCGATCGTGATGCGGTATTTGCGCGCGCGCGCGAGGTCGCGGCAGCGACACTTCCGGGTATCGAGAGTGCCGACCTCGCCCCGTTCCGTATCTCCTATGACCTGACACTGCTCGAGACGGGCGATCCCGCCGGCGGCTTCGAAGTGGACCTGTTGCTTCGATCCTCACGCGAGGTCGTTCCTGCGCTGGAAATCATCTCGGCCGCGCCCGATGCGGACGCCGCTTCAAGGTTCGAAAATCTGCTGGCGGGCGTCGAATTCGCGTACCACTACCGGACGGTACGGGTCCGGTTCACGGAACAGGGCGAAACTGCGCTGTCTGCCGAATTTTCCACTCTGCTGCTGAACCGCGACCCGGAGCCGCCTGCTGAAGCGCTATCATCAGATAGTGCAACCGATCCACTTCCGATAGACAGGAGAAATCCATGACCGTCGCAAAAGTCAGTGAAATCAGCGCATCTTCCGACAAGAGCTTCGACGACGCCATGCGCCAGGGCCTCGCGCGGGCGAACAAGACGTTAAAGAACATCACCGGTGCCTGGATTGCCGACCAGGAAATCATGGTTGAAAAGGGCAAGATCACCGGCTACCGGGTCCGCATGCGGATCACGTTCGTACTGGAAGGCTGAACCGATGCGTTTCCTGGCACTGCTTGTCATTCTGGCATCGGCGTTCGTAGGCGCTGCCTGGGCCGAAGATCCGCTGTACATCGGGCCGCAGGCCCTGAGCGAGCGCATGGAATCCGGCGCCACGGAGTTGCTGGTGCTCGATGTGCGCAGCACCGCCGAATTCGACGAGGGCCACATCCCGGGAGCGATCAACATTCCGTACGATGCGCTCAGCGCGCGGATCGCGGAACTCGGGCCGGCAGGTGAGCGCGACGTCGTCGTCTACTGCCGCAGCGGACGGCGCTCGGCGATCGCGCTCGAGGCACTGAAGGGGGCCGGTTTCAGCCGGCTGTTCCACCTTGAAGGCGACTACCTGCGCTGGAGCGAGGAGGGCAGGTCCGTCGTACGCCCATCGGCGCGACCCTGAGTCGCGCGCGCGGCGGCCCGACGCAGTGCTGCCGCGCACAGAAGAATTGATTCAGCGCACGTTCGCGTCGCTTCAGGAATTCTTGCGCCTGGAGGCGGCCGGCGGCTTGTTGCTGATGGGAGCCGCCGTGCTCGCAATGCTGGTGGCGAACTCGCCGTTCGTTGGCGCGTACAACGCCTTGGTCAACCTGCCACTGGAAATCCGCGCCGGCCCGCTCCACATTGCGAAACCACTGCTGCTGTGGATCAACGACGGCCTGATGGCGGTATTCTTCCTGCTGGTCGGGCTCGAGTTAAAGCGCGAGTCGCTGCAGGGGCACCTTTCCAGCCGGCGCGATGCGGCCCTGCCGGCCATCGCGGCGATTGGCGGCATGGCCGTGCCGGCGGCGATATATGCATGGTTGAACCGGGACGATCCGGCTGCGCTGAAGGGCTGGGCCATCCCGTCTGCTACCGACATCGCTTTCGCACTCGGCGTCCTGCTGCTGGTTGGCAAGCGAGTACCAGCCGCACTGAAAGCCTTCCTGCTGTCCGTCGCGATCTTCGATGATCTCGGCGCCATCATCATCATCGCAATCTTCTATGCGGCCGAACTGTCGCCTGTCGCGCTTTTGATTGCCGCCGGGCTCACGATCCTGCTCGCAATCCTGAACCGCTCGGGCGTCACCCATTCCGCGCCCTATTTGATCGTCGGAGCACTGCTGTGGATCGCAGTGCTGAAATCCGGCGTGCACGCGACACTCGCAGGAGTCTTGATCGCAATGTTCATACCGCTGCGCGTATCGGCGCGCCAGGACACCGAATCACCGCTGCACAGGCTGGAGCATGGCTTGCACCCCTGGGTCGCATTCGGAGTGCTGCCGCTGTTCGCATTTGCCAATGCCGGCGTGCCGCTGTCCGGCATCTCGGCAGCGCAGCTTCTGCATCCTGTCTCGCTCGGCATCATCGGCGGGCTATTCGTCGGCAAGCAGCTGGGGATCATGGCGGCCTGCTGGCTTGCCATGCGTTTCGGGCTTGCAGCCCTGCCTCGCGACACCAGTTGGGGCCTGCTCTACGGCGTGTCGCTGCTGTGCGGCATTGGATTCACGATGAGCTTCTTCATCGCGTCACTCGCATTCGAGGCGGGCGGCGGCGACTACCAGGGTCTGGAGCGAATCGGAATCCTGGCGGGTTCGCTGATCGCAGGCGTGGCGGGCTACCTGGTGTTGCGGCTTCAATTGGGGACTCGATGATCTATTTTGCGCGCGCCGACGCGGCGCCAGACGGTGCGTCCAGTTCCTGCACCGCCACGACGACGCAACCGGGCCCGCCGTGCACGCCAAGCGCAGTGCCAAGCGGAATGACCGGCAGCACATCAGTCCCTGTGAGGCCGGCGACGACTGCGTCACGCACCAGAGCGGCGCCTTGAGGCGTATTGGCGTGCGCAATGCCGATGCGCCAGCGTTTGCCAGGGTCGAGCCGCCGCCGCAGGAATCGTCCAAAGCGGCGGTAAGGATTCGCCCGGCCGAACAATGCGCCGCCGATGCCGACGCTGCCGTCGGCATGCACGGCGAGTAACGGCGTCAGCCGCAGCAGGTCCGCAAGAGTCTTGACCCACCCCGGCACACGGCCACCGCGCACAGCGAATTCGAGTGTGACCAGGCAGGCCCAGGTTCGCGTCTTGCGTCGCGCGGTGATCGCGGCATCGCGCACGGCATCGGCGTCGCCGCCCGCAGCCGCGACTTCCGCCGCGCGCATGGCAATCAGCCCCTGGCCGAGCGCCGCGGTCCCGGAATCGATGGTGACGATGCGTGCATTGGTGCGCGCGCGGCCCGCGGCGGTCTCCGCGCTCTGGAATGTGCCGCTGACGCGTGCCGTTAGCCCGACATAGACGACGGCCTGGTAGTGGGAGCCCAGGAACTCGAAGGCGCGCCTGAAATCGCCCGGCGGCGGCAGCGAGGTCTTCGGATGCTGCGGATTGGTCGCGAGCTCGTGGAAGAACTGCTCGGGTGAAAGGCTGATCTTGTCGAGATAGCTGTGCGCGCCGAAGTGCACGCGCACCGGCACCATGTGTATGTCGAGTGCCTCCATCACGGAATCCGGCAAATCGGCCGCGGAGTCAGTGACGACGGCGACGTGACGGCGCGATTCGTGGTGCGCCATTTCCTGCTGGCGCTGCATGTCGTCGGCTTTCTCTCTGCTGACCTCGCCATAGCGGGCCGCGAGCTCGAAGAGCTGGCGCGGTTCGTTCAGGTGCAGGTGCAGCCGGACCTTGCGATGCGTGCCGGCGACGACGAGGCTTGCGCCAAGCGACGAAGCCTCCTCACGCAACTTGCGCCGGTCGATGCCATCGCCAGTGATCATGCATTCCGTGCAGTAGCGGTACTCGAGGTGCTCTTCCTGCCCGGCAGCCGATCGCCCGTCATGGATCAGCTCGATCGGCGCGTCGTCATCCGGCACCACGCCGGTATCCAGGTAATCGGACATGCCGGCAACCAGCTCGACGAATCCCATCGCACCCGCATCGACGACATTGGCACGGCGCAACGATTCGAGCTGGTAACGGGTTGCTGCGAGCGAAGCCTGCGCGGTGGCGAGCGCTGACCGGAGGAGCGAGGGGAAATCGCGTACGCCGCGCTCCCGGACTTCGTGCGCGACTGCGGCAGCGAAATCCGTCAGCACGGTCAGGATCGTGCCTTCGCGGGGCTCCGCCATTGAATCGCGCGCATAGTTCGCGCCGCCGCTGACCGCATCCGCGAATCCCTCGACTGTCAGCTCGGCGAGGTGACCGGCGCGATCGCCGAGACCGAGCAGGAATTGCGCCAGGATCGCGCCCGAGTTGCCGCGCGCGCCATCGAGCGCAGCATCGGCAATGCGCGTGAGGGTCTGCCCGGCATGCGCATCCGGATTGCCGCGAAGCGTTGCGAGTACTGCCTGGAGCGTGAGCGCGAGATTGGTGCCGGTGTCGCCGTCCGGCACCGGGAACACGTTGATCTTGTTGATGATCTCTTCACACGAGATCAGGCGATGGATTCCGGCGCGCAGGGCCGCGGACAAATCCGTGCCGCTCAGGACCCGGGCGGGCAACGCAACTGCATGCATGCCGTGGGCAGGCTCGCCGGTCTACTGGCGGGGCAGCAGGAAAAGCCGGCCGTGGTAACTGAGGACTGCGCCTTCGCGGTTGATCTCCTCAACCTTCGGACCCTCGATCAGCACGCCGCCGCGCTGGTAGCGCCGGCCATTGATGAACACGGCGCGCTTCGCCGGATCATCTGCGTAGATGTGCAGGTCCACGGAAAGCTCCGGCAGGCCGGCAATCGTTTGCGCTGGCAGGTCGTCGATGGATGGAGGCAATTCCTCGACCGGCCCCGGGGAATAGGTGACCGATGAGTCAGGCAGGAGCGTCGGATCCGGCGCGGGCGGCGGCAACGAAGCCGCCGGTATCGGGTCTGCTTCTGATACTTGCGCATCGAAGACCGGCGAGCCTGCTGCTGGCGACACAGTCACGGGCAGCGGCGTCGGTGCGGCCGCCACCAACGCCGCCGCGACGGGAGCCGTGGTCGAAGACGTCTCGATCGCCGGAATTGCCCCGGTCGTTTCGCGCAGCAGGAAGAAAAGCAGCACGCCGACATTGACCGCGAGCAGCAGTCCGATTGCAAACAATGCCCAGGGCAGGCGCCGGTCGTCACGCGCGATGGGCAACTCCGCGATGCTGGGGCCGCTCTGGCGCTGGCGTTCGAGTTCGGACTTGCGCAGCGCGTCCAGGATAAAGCTCATGCGCCGGTCTCCGTTCCCAGCTCCGCGAGCGTCGGCGTTCCGGGCGCGCCGAGCGCCGCGTCCAGCACGAGCTGGGTCTGCACGCCCGCGACGCCGTCCACGGAGAGACGCCGGTTGCGCTGGAAATCCTCGACCAGGCGCTCGAGTTCAGCATCGAATACGTCCCGCGCAGGATCGGAGACCGGCAGACCGCCGAGTTGTTCGAGCCCGTGGCGCAGCCAGCGCACGTCCTCGCCGCGCATGCCGGCGCGCAAGGGCCGCAGTTCGCCGGCCTGTGGGCGCCACAGCACAAGGAATTCGCCAAACCAGTAATCAGCGAGCTCCGCGACCGGCACCTCGACTTCGCTTGCCCCGATCAGGAGCCGAGCCTGCCCCCGATCGAGTCCGGAGAGCACCACCTGGCGCAAGGAACTCGTGTCATCGACCAGCGCCAGGATGGCCGGGCGATTGATCAGCTTGAGTTGTGCGAGCGAGCCGCGTTGCCAGACGCAGGTCAGGCCCTGTGTTGCGGCCTGAATGCAGCCCAGGCCACTGGCGGGCTGGTACTCAGCACCCCACATCCTGAACAGGGAGCTGAATGCGGACTCCATTGTCGTGCCGGCGACGTCGAGCGCGAGCAGCGCGCCGAGTTCGGGGCGTGGCGGCAGTGCAGCTGCGGGCGCTGCAGCAACAGACGCGTTCTGCGCAACAGGCGGGAGCCGCTCGGCTGCCGGCGCGGAATCTTCGGCAGGTATCGTGCGCCAGATAGCGACGGCGAGGAGTGCGACACCCGCCGTGGCACCTGCGAGCGCCCCCCAGCGTAGCCAGGGCGCCAGCACCGGCCGGCCATAGACCTCGCTGGCCGCACGCCGCACGAGAGCACCGGTCACGCGATGCTCCTCGCGCGTGTAGGCGCCGAGCAGCGCACGATCAGCGATGACATTGATGATACGTGGCACGCCGCGCGACAGCCGATGGAGTTCGCCGAGCGCGCCTGATGAGAACAGGTCACGCGTTGCACCGGCCACGCGCAACCGGTGGCGGACGTAGGCGATGGATTCCCGGCGCCTGAGCGCCTCCAGGTGATAGCGGCCCGTCACACGCTGCGCCAGCTGGCGCAGTTCAGGTCGCGCGAGCACCGCGCGCAGTTCGGGTTGACCGATCAACAGAATCTGCAGGAGTTTCTGCGTAGCGGTCTCGAGATTGGTCAGGAGCCGCACCTGCTCGAGCACGTCGGGACTCAGGTTCTGCGCCTCGTCCACCATCAGCACGACGCGACGGCTGCGGCCATGCGCGTCGAGCAGGAAATGCGTCAGGAGATCCACCAGCGACTTGACGCTGCCTGCCGCGGCCACCGGCACCTGCACGTGCAATTCGTCGCAGATGCACAGCAGGAACTCCGCGGCTGTGACGCGCGGATTGAGGATCAGTGCGACATCGCAGTGCGGCGGCAGTTGCTGCAGCAGGCTCCGGAGTACTGTGGTCTTGCCCGTACCCACCTCGCCGGTCAGCTGGATGAATCCCCCGGCTTCGGCAATGCCATAGGCAAGATGTGCGAGCGCCTCCGCGTGCCGCTCACTGAGATAGAGGTAACGCGGGTCGGGCGTGATCGCGAATGGCTTTTCGGTCAGACCAAAAAAGCTTTTATACATAGGGACTGGCGTTCCGGCCGGGCTTCCGCCGGGGGTCCATGATGCCTGCAGGCCGGGAGTATCGCAAAGCTGACTGCACGAGGCTGGGGGCCTTGCCTGGGCACTGCCGTGGCAAGGCGCCCGCCTCTGGTTTGCAGCACTGCCTAGTCACTACCGCGCTTGACCGCCTCCGTCCCGTACTTGCCGCGGATGCGATCGAGCGTCTCGTCGAGCCCCCCGGACCCGGTGCCCTCGCGGGTCGTGAAGAGATCGAGCTGCTGTGCGGGCGCCAGGTCGCTGACACCGACACCGAGCAGGCGTACGGCAGCGCGCGGCTGCTCATCGAGCCAGCGGTCAAGCAGTTCGGTTGCCACCTGCACAACCAGGCGCGTCTCCTGCGTCGGCGGGCTGAAACTTTTCTGGCGCGTGTAGGTCTCGAAATCGCGCCGGCGCACCTTGATGCTGATCATGCCGGCCTTCAGTTGCCGCGCGCGCAAGCGTTCCGCCGTGCGATCCGCAAGGTGCGCGAGTCGCTGCCTCAGCTCTTTGTGATCCTTGATGTCGACGTCGAAAGTTTCCTCGGAGCTGATCTGCTTCTCGGGAGCATCGGAGACTACCGGGCGATCGTCAATGCCTGAGGCGCGTTCGCGCATCTCGCGCGTGTCGCGCCGGAACAGCGGCCATAACACGGACTCCGGTGCGCGGCGCAACTGCCCGAGTGTATGGATTCCCTGCTGCTCGAGCCGCGCCGCGGTCTTTGCGCCGATGCCGTGCAGCCGGCGCACCGGCATCGGGTCGAGTATCGATGTGATTTCCGCCGGCCGGATCATCGCGAGTCCGTCCGGCTTGCTCATCTCGGATGCGAGCTTCGCGAGCAACTTGTTGTGCGAGACGCCGACCGAGGCCGTGAGCCCGGTGCGCACCCGGATACGGTTCTTGATCTCTCGTGCCATTACCTCGGCGCTTCCGAAGAGACCAATGCTTCCGGTCACGTCGAGAAAGGCCTCGTCGAGCGACAGGCCTTCCACGAGGTCGGTGAATTCGCCGAATATCTCGAATACCTGCTCCGAGACCTCGCGATAGCGCTTCATGCGCGGGCGCAAGACGACCGCGTGCGGGCAGCGCTTCAGCGCTTCGCGCATGGGCATTGCCGAATGCACGCCGAATCGGCGCACTTCGTAGTTCGCCGCGGCCACGACGCCGCGCCCACCAGTGCCGCCGACGATGACCGGCTGGCCGGCGAGTTCAGGGTTGTCGAACTGCTCGACCGACGCGAAGAACGCGTCCATGTCCACGTGCAGGATCGCGCGATTCTCGCTCATGATGATGCGAACGCGGAATAGACAAGGCCGGCGAGCATCGTCACGCCGAGCAGGATGAAATAAATCGTTCCCACGGCTGTGAACTTCAGCAGAGTCCTGAGCCGGCTCTCGCCATAGACGACGCGCATCGAGCGGAACACGTAATACGGCAGATAGGCGTAAAGGATGAAGGTGAGAAAGCCGAAAAAACCGAACAGCGGCAGTTCGATCGTCGACAGCGCGATCGTCACAGCGGTTGCCGCGAGCAACAGGTAGATGAAAGCGTGGCTGTGAAGAAACAACACCAGGTGCTCGGCGTAAAGCCGGCGCGGCCCGCGCCAGTAGAAGAGCAGTGTCACCGCCGCCATCAGGGGCAGAAACAGGAACATGAGCCTGGGCGCCGTGGCCGCGAAATGCTCGAAGAGACGCACGCCTCCGTCGGCTGCGGCACTTCTGCAGGCCCGGCTCAGCGGTTCGCCGACCGAACCGATCAGGGGCAGCGACAAATTGATATCGCAATCCTTGCGCTCGGACTTCGGCAGGTTCTCTACCAGCGCGGGATCAACACCGGCTTTCGCCAGCTCCTCGCGGATATCCTTACCCAGTTCGGCTGACACCTCATCGGGCGGGGCGCCGGCCGCACCCTCCGGCGGCTTGATGGTGACGGGCGCAATGATTGTCTGGCCATCGTCATCAAGGTGCACCAGATCCTTGTCGGGCAATAATGCCGACAGTGCGAAAAACAGGATGCTGATGCCAAGGTAGAAACGAAATGGAGGCAGGTAGTTCTGGTGCCGACCCGCGACGAATTCCCGCGTGAGTTCGCCGGGCTTCAGTATCAGCAGCTTGAGCGTCTGCCAGACCCGACTGTCGAGGTGCAGCAGGGAATGCGTGACATCGCCCGCCACCTCGCGCATGGACAGCACGTGAACATCGGAAGCCTGGCCGCAGCTGCGGCAGTACTTGCCCGTAATCGTCGCTCCGCAATTGAGGCAGCACCCGGGTTCGAGTTCCGCCGACAGGATGTCCTCGCGCGGCCTGAAGACGCGCCGCTCGCATTGCACCTGTCCGCCGAAGCGCTGCAAGGTTTCGGTCCGGATCCGCGTCGCGTTGTTCTCGAGGTAATGGTCGAGGGCAGCCGGGCTCTCGACCTGGTACTGGACGCGGCGCCGCTGGCGCGCGCCGGGCGGTGTTTCGGTTGACTGGATGCTGGCGCCCAGGAAGCCGGCGCAGGCCAGTACATCGCGGACGTGGCCCGGCAACCACGCGTCGTAGTCCGCGACGATGTCCGGGTCGAGTTGGCACTCGACTTCGTATATGACGTTGGATGACACGCTGCGGCTCGTTTCGAGCGACAGCACGGATCTTAGCTCAGCACAACTGCATGCGCTCGATATGTCTGAGTTTCCCGAAGTCCGTCAATCGGTAGAAGCGCCTCAGGTCAGCCTGCCAGCTTCCA
>JANPCY010000072.1:0-1553 GCA_031431175.1 Steroidobacteraceae bacterium
CTGCGTCAATCATTGCGGGTGGCCCTGCGGCGTAAATGTCGAATCCGGCGAGACCAGCCACTTTGCGGACCACCGCCTCGTGTACGAATCCGGATTCGTGCGGCGCGGTCGCCGGCTGGTCCGAAAGCACGGAGGTGTAGCGAAAGCGCAGGTGCTTCGCGGCCAGACCGCGAAGCCACGCGTCTTCATATAGATCGGCCGCCGTGCGCGCGCCCCAGAAAAGCGTGATATCGCGCCTGGTCCCGGTTTCCAGCACCTGGCGGATCATCGCCTTGAGCGGCGAGTAGCCCGTGCCGCCGCCGATCAGCAGCAGCGGCCGTTCGCCGGGGCGGTAGATGAACTGCCCCAGCGGTCCTTCGATACGCAGCAACGAGCCTACTCTCAGCGTCCTGAAGACCTGCTCGCTGAAGGCGCCGCCGGGCGCGCGGCGCACATGCAACTCGAGCAGTGCCGAGTCGTGCGGCGGGTTTGCCAGCGAAAAACTGCGGCGCCGCTCGCCCGCGAGCATGACATCCACATATTGGCCGCACTGCCAGGTGAAGGACTCGATCGCGGGCAGGCGCAGCCACATTCCCATCACGTCCGGTGCGAGCAAGCGCATCTGCTCGATGCGGGTCGGAAGACTCTTGATCTCGACGTCCGAGACATGCCGGATGTCGCGGATCTCGATCTCGAGATCCTCGAGCGCGCGCGCCTGGCAGATCAGAGCGTGGCCGTCCGCCTCCTCGTCCGCGGTGATGCCGAGCGGGCGGCCATGCGGGTACGCGAAGCTGCCCTTGATCACGCGCACCCGGCAGGTGCCGCAGGTGCCGCCCTTGCAGCTATGCGGCAGGTTCAGATGTTCACGCAATGCGCCCGATAGCACGGGCTCATCGCTCCGCGCCTGGAACTCCCGACCTGCCGGCAGCAGCCTGACCTTCACGCCGCTATTATGAAGGGGCCGGGCCTACGGTTTCCCGGTCTCATTCGGAAGCGGGATGGCAGCGACGCAATCACCTGACAAACGCCCACGAACAATCGTCGTCGCCGGCGCCGGCTACACCGGCGCGCGTGTGGCCCAGCGGCTTGCAGTGCGGGGACCGGTTATCGGCCTTACCCGAAAGGCTCACGTACTCAAGTTCGCGGCGCCATTCGATGTGATCTATCTGGTGCCGCCGCCCGCCACCGGGGCGACCGACCCGCGGCTCGTGCGGTTCCTCGCAGCATTGCCCGCGAATCCTGGCCGCATCGTCTATATCAGCACGACCGGTGTCTACGGCGATGCCGGTGGCGCGACGGTGACCGAGGATACGACGCCCGCCCCCGTGACCGACCGGGCACGACGCCGGCTGGCGGCCGAAACAGCGCTTCGCGCCTGGTGCGAGCCACGCGAGATCGAATGGGTGATCCTGCGCGTACCGGGCATTTATGGCCCCGGCCGATTGCCACTCGAGCGCCTGCAACGCGGTGAGCCGGCACTCGCCGAATCCCAGGCCGGGCCTGGCAACCGGATTCAGGTGGAGGACCTGGCCGACATTTGCGTCGAGGCGCTTCTGCAACCCCGCGCGCGCAAT
>JANPCY010000073.1:0-3725 GCA_031431175.1 Steroidobacteraceae bacterium
GCCGCGCGCGCGGTCGGGCAATCCACCGTTCTACGAAGTGGCCGGGAAGCGTTACGTCGTACTCAAGAGCGCCGCGGGTCATGTCGAACGCGGCGTGGCGTCCTGGTATGGGCCCACCTTTCATGGCGGCCGAACTGCAACCGGCGAAATTTACGACATGAACGCGATGACCGGCGCGCACCCGACACTACCGTTGCCGACCTGGGTACAGGTGACCAATCTGCAGAATGGCCGCAGCGTCGTCGTCCGGCTGAATGACCGGGGGCCATTCAGCAGCAACCGGATCATAGACCTGTCGCGCGCAGCGGCCGAGCAGCTCGACATGATTCGCGCGGGCACGGCGATGGTGGAGGTACGTAGCCTCACGGTTGGAGACCCGGTGGTGCGGACCGCACCGATCGCGCCGCCAGCCACAGAGCAGCTTTTCTTCGCGCAGGCCGGCGCCTTCGCGGATCAGGGGAATGCCCGGCGCCTCGCCGAGCGGCTGCGCGACGCCCGTGTCGGCAACGTGGCGATCAGCGAGACCCGGGCCGATGGCCAGCGGCTCTTTCGCGTGCGCGTCGGGCCGGTGGCAGGCGTCAGCGAATTCGACGCGCTGATCGAGCGGTTGCTGCAGGCAGGCATCGAGTCCGCGCGCCTGGCACTCGATTGAACTGACGCGGGTGCCCGCCATCGCTAGAATTGGCGGCCCGCCGCAACTTTTCGCGGCACCGCCCGCCCTTACATCGAGGTCAATCTTGAAATTTCCCTGCGCTGCCCTGCTATTGTTGCTGCCCACCTTTGCCCGCGCTGATGCGCCTCCGATTCCGCCCCCACCGATCATCGCAGCCACCGCCTGGATCCTGGTGGACCAGGCGAGCGGCCAGGTCATTGCCGGGCACGGTGCGGACCAGTCGGTGGAGCCCGCCAGCCTGACCAAGCTGATGACGGCCTATGCCGTGTTTCAGGCCCTGCACAGCGGCAAGCTGAAGCTCGACACCCTGGTGCCGATCAGCGAACGGGCCTGGCGAGCCGAGGGGTCACGTACCTTCCTCGATCTCGGCACGAAAGTGCCGGTCGAAGTGCTGTTGCAGGGCATGATCGTGCAAAGTGGCAATGATGCGAGCATCGCTCTTGCCGAGGCCGTCGCCGGCACTGAGCAGACCTTTGCCGGGCTGATGAACCAGTACGCCGAGCGGCTCGGCATGACGGGATCGCACTTCGAAAACGCCACCGGGCTGCCGGGCGCGAATCACCGCGTCACCGTGGCCGACATGACCAAGCTCGCGCGCGCCGTGATCCGCGAATTTCCGGACTATTACCGCTGGTACTCGCAACGCGAGTTCACCTGGAACGGCATCACGCAGGCAAACCGCAATGGCCTGCTGGCACGCGACCCCAGCGTCGACGGTGTCAAGACCGGCATGACGGACACCGCAGGCTACTGTCTCATCTCGTCGGCCAAGCGCGACGGGATGCGACTCGTCGCGGTCGTCATGGGCACCAAGAGCATGAAGCTACGCGAAGAAGCGAGCCTCGTGCTGCTGAATTACGGATTCAGTTTCTTCGAGACCCGCAAGCTTCAGGCTGCAGGCCAGGAGATGGCCAGCCTGCGTGTCTACAAGGCCAGTCGCGGGCGCGCCGCGATCGGCGTGCCTGAGGATCTGTTTGTCACCCTGCCACGCGGCCAGGCCGAACGAATCGAGCTCAAGATGGAACTGGCACCCAAGGTGTTCGCGCCGCTCTCGGCCGCGGATCGCGTGGGCGTCGTGCGCGCGATGCTGGATGGAAAGGTGGTCGCCGAGGCTGCGCTGCAGCCGATCGCCGATGTGCCGCTTGGCGGCTTTTTCCGCCGGCTCTGGGACACGATCGTTTCCTGGTTCACTTGACCATGCCGCTGCCAATCATCTGGCTCGATGGCCGGTTGCTGCCGCTCGCCGAGGCGCGAATCTCGCCGCTGGATCGTGGATTCCTTTTTGGCGACGCCGTCTATGAAGTGTTGCCGGTTTACGGCGGACGTGCCTATCGGCTCGACGCACATCTCGAGCGGCTGAATCGCAGCCTGAATGAGATCCGCATGCCGCCGGTGATGGATCGCGCCGGATGGCTCGCTGCGCTCGGCGCGCTGGTGCACGGCAATGGTGGCGGCGATCTGCTGCTCTATGTGCAGGTGACACGCGGTGTCGAGCCGGAACGGAATCACGTGCCGCGGCCCGGCGCGCACCCGACCGTGCTTGCATTCGTCTCGGCCTTGCCCGCAGCACCCGCCGGTTTGATCGAGCGCGGCGCCGCCGCGATGACCGCCGCCGATTCGCGCTGGGCGCGTTGCGACATCAAGGCGACATCGCTGCTGGCCAATGTGCTGATGCGCTGGCAGGCGGCCGACGCGGAGACTTCCGAGGCGATCCTGCTGCGCGACGGCTGGCTCACCGAGGGCAGCACCAGCAGCGTGCATGTCGTGCGCTCGGGCCGGCTGCTGACGCCGCCGCAGACCCACGCGATCCTGCCCGGTACGACGCGCGGCGTGCTATTCGACCTTGCGGCCCGCGAGGGCATCGCCTCCGAGCGCCGGCCCGTGTCGGAAGCCGAATTGCGGGGCGCGGAGGAAGTCATCATCGCTTCAGCGGGCGGCGGCATCCGGGCGGTCACGGTACTGGACGGCGCGGCAATCGGCGGCGGCAGCCCCGGACCGCTGTTCCGGCGGTTGTACGCCGGCTTTCTGGCGACAAAGGCCGAGTTTTCGACCGAACTGCCCGCATGACGGACGCGGACGAACTGTTCCAGTTCCCCTGCGAATTCCCGATCAAGGTGATGGGCCGCGACTCCGAGCCTTTCCGCTCGCTGACACTCGCGATCATCGAGCGCCATGCAGGCCCGCTCGCGGCCGAGAGCATCACCGAGAGGCCGAGCCGCGAGGGGCGATTCCTCGCGCTGACTTACACGATCCGCGCGGAGAGTCGCGCGCAGCTCGATCGCATCTACCAGGAGCTGACCGACAGCGGAGTCGTGCTGGTCTCGCTCTGACGCGGCCACTGTCCATTCCAATCGATGCCGAGTGCATCGCGTAGCAGCGGCGCGATTTCCAGCGCGATGTCGTGCACACCGCCCGCGACACCCAGCATTGCCAGCTGGGTCATCTCGAGTCCCGCCATTCCGCAGGGGTTGATGCGGCCAAAGGGCTCGAGATCCATGTCCACATTGAGCGCGAGCCCGTGATAGCTGCAGCCGCGCCGGATTCGCAGGCCCAGGCTCGCGAGCTTGCGTCCTTCCACGTAGACGCCGGGAGCGTCGCGCCGGCCGCTTGCTGAAATGCCATGCGCTTTCGCGAGCGCGATCACCGCTGACTCGAGCGCAACGACGAGCTCGCGTACGCCGATGCCACGGCGGCGCAGGTCGATCATCGGATAGACCACGACTTGGCCCGGTCCGTGATAGGTGACCTGGCCGCCGCGATCGATGCCGACCACGGGGATGTCGCCGGGCGCGAGCAGGTGCTCGTGCTTGCCATTCAATCCCTGCGTGAATATCGGTGCATGCTCGAGGAACCAGACCTCGTCCGGCGTGGTCGCGTCGCGTTCATCCGTGAATGACTGCATTGCGCGCCAGATGGGCGCGTAGTCGACACGGCCGAGCCAGCGGAAGATCGCCGTCACGGCTGCTCCTCGATGACCTCGCATTCCAGGTGGCGCACGGCGGACAGCGAGTTCGAGATCAGGCAGATCTTCTCGGCCTTTTCCATCTGCATC
>JANPCY010000074.1:0-3008 GCA_031431175.1 Steroidobacteraceae bacterium
TCCGCCACAAGCCGGTACTCGGGTTTTGCGCGGCCTCCGTTGACGCGAACTTCACCCCGCCTCAGCAACCGGTAGACGCGGCTGCGCGGCACACCCTTGAGCTCGCGCAGCAGGAAGTTGTCCAGGCGCTGGCCATCTCCCGCCGGCCCGGCAAGAATCTTCCGTACGCGGCCGACCGAGGCTCCATCGTCACTCACCGAGGTTTCCTAAAGTATTGATTTTCCGGGAGCATTGCTGATATCTTAGATCTCAGATTCAGGTCTTACGGCGCAGGTTCCGCGAAGCGGAACGTGGCCGCTGACCGGTACGCGGACCCTCCCCCTCGACTCCCGGTCCTCCGTTGGAGTCGCGCCGGGCTGGCGCCGCATGTTAGTTGGTCTGGAAGACCCAGACCATCGCCGGCCGTTCGCTCGGATGTGACGTTCCCGCGCGTGTTGACTTCAACGCAGTATGCAATCGGATTCGGGCAGGCGGTCTTGTGCCGCGGCCCGTTTGCGTACGCCTGCAGCCCACGCCTGCGGATCGAAGAGTTTCCCCTCGTGCTGATACGTGACATCGCAAGCCGCGCGGCCCCCAGTACCTCGGAAGGGGCACATGAAAAGAATGCTCATCAACGCAACCCAGCAGGAGGAGTTGCGCGTAGCTCTGGTTGACGGCCAGAAGCTCTACGACCTGTCCATCGAAATACCGTCCCGCGAGCAGAAGAAGGGCAACATCTACAAGGCGCGCGTGACGCGCGTCGAGCAGAGCCTCGAAGCGGCATTCGTCGAGTACGGCTCGTCGCGTCAGGGTTTCCTGCCGCTGAAGGAAGTCGCGCGCGAATACTTCCGTTTCCAGCCCGCACCGGGCGCCCGATTCAACATTCGCGACGTCCTTCAGGAGGGCCAGGAGCTGCTGGTCCAGGTCGAGAAGGACGAGCGCGGCAACAAAGGCGCGGCTCTCACCACTTTCATCAGCCTCGCCGGGCGCTTCCTGGTGCTGATGCCGAACAACCCGCGTGCCGGTGGCGTATCGCGGCGCATCGAGGGTGAGGATCGCGACGTCACACGCGACTCCCTGGAGCAGCTGCGCCTGCCGGACGGCATGGGCACCATCGTACGAACTGCCGGTCTCGGACGGGCTCCCGAGGAACTGCAGTGGGACCTCGAGACGCTGCGTACGAACTGGGACGCGATCGTCACGGCAGCCGGCGAACGCCCCGCGCCATTCCTCGTGTACCAGGAGAGCGACGCCGTAACACGCGCACTGCGTGATTATCTCTCCGACGATATCGGTGAGGTGCTGATCGACGAACCAGCTTCTTACCAGCGCGCGCTGGAATACGTGCAGCGTTTCCAGACCGCCGACGCCCAGCGGCAGCTGAAGCTCTACACCGACGACGTGCCGTTGTTCACGCGCTACCAGATCGAGAGTCAGATCGAGTCGGCCCACTCGCATACGGTGACGCTGCCTGCGGGCGGCAGTGTCGTCATCGATTACACCGAAGCCCTGGTTTCGATCGACATCAACTCGGCGCGCGCGACTCGCGGCGCGGATATCGAGACGACGGCCTGCAACACCAATCTGGAGGCTGCCGAAGAGATCGCCCGACAATTGCGGATCCGCGACCTGGGCGGCCTGATCGTCATCGACTTCATTGACATGGAATCGAAGAAAAACCAGCAGGCCGTCGAAGACTGCCTCCGCGAAGCCGTGCAGTCAGATCGGGCGCGCATCCAGCTTGGCAGGATCTCCCGCTTCGGGCTGATGGAAATGTCCCGCCAGCGCCTCCGGCCATCGCTCGGAGAATCAACGCATATGGCGTGCCCGCGCTGCAGCGGAATGGGAACCATACGCAGCGTCGAATCGATGGCACTTGCCCTGCTCCGCCTGATCGGGGAAGAGGCTCGCAAGGAGCGTACGACCCGTGTCGTGGCCCAGCTCCCGGTGGACGTCGCGACGTTCCTGATCAATGAAAAGCGGGAATGGCTCCATCAACTCGAGAGCCGCAGCGCGACCGACATCGTGCTGGTACCAGACCCGAACATGCAGACTCCGAACTACTCGATCCGGCGCGTGCGCGAGGATGAACTGACGCTGCCCGAGAACGCCGTGACCAGCTACCAGATGGCCGGCCAGCCTGCGCTGGAAATCGACTTCAAGACAGAAGCCGAAAAGCGTCCCGCGCCCGCGCCGCCGGCGGTGCAGACGATTGCACCGGCAGCCCCGGCGCCCACGCCAGTCGCAGCAACGCCGAGGGCCGCGACGGGCCCAGGATTCTGGTCGCGCCTGATCAACTTGTTCAGGGGCAGCGGCGAGCAGGCCGGTGCGGCCGTGGCGCCGTCCGGGGACACTGACCAGCGACGCCACGAGCCGCGCGACAGCCGCCACCCGCGCGATCGCGGTCAGGAGCGGGGCGGCCATCGGCGCGACCGAGGTGATCATCGTCAGCGAGCCGACCATCGCCACCCCAAGGATCGGAATCGCGAACGCAACAACGATCGCGATCGCAACCAGAATCGCGACCGTAGCCGCGGTCACGAAGCGGACCAGCAAAGCAACCGCGATCGCCAGGAAGCGCAGCGACGCGATGCCGAACGCATGCGCGACAGGCCTGAAGTCACGCGGCCATCGATGCCTGCTCCTGCCCCCGCCTATCCGGACCAGGCTGCGACGGAAGGCGAGCCGCGCCGCAAGCGCCGCAGGCGGCGCGGCCGCGGTGGCAATCGTGATACCCGTCAAGGCCAGCATGGGCCGGCGGATATCTCGCCGTCAGCGCAGGATCACAACGAAGCGCCGGTGGCGGAAGCGCCGCAGGAATTCCCCGTGCAGCCAGCAGAGCAGCGGGTCTGGCGCGATGCGGCCGAGCCCTCGCCGCCTCCTGTCATGCCAGTCGAGACCCCATTGAGCCAGCCCGCGGTGCAGCCGGCGGCGTCGGAGAGCGCTGAGCAACGGCCATCACAGACCTATACAGTCTGGTCGTCGACACCGGGTGAGGACCAGCACTTCGGGCCCAAGGAGTGATTCAA
>JANPCY010000075.1:0-2155 GCA_031431175.1 Steroidobacteraceae bacterium
CCCGTGGCAGCTTGGCGCGGCCTCAGGCCGCGAGCCGTTCCGCCGCTTTTTCCGCGATCATGATGGTCGGCGCATTGGTATTGCCCCCCACGAGCGCAGGCATCACCGACGCATCCACGACGGAAAGCCCCTCCAGGCCGCGGATCCTGAGCCAGGGATCGACCACCGCCAGCTCATCATGGCCCATCCGGCAGGTCCCGACCGGATGGTAGATGGTATCGGCGCGCCGGCGCATGCGCTCGATCAATTCGCTGTCGGAATTGCCGCCGGCAAACAACTCGGTGCCGCGATGACGGTCGAGCGGTGCCCCATCCATGATTTCACGCGCGATCTTGATGCCAGCCAGCAGGGTCTCGACATCGGCATCGGCAGCCAGGAAATTCGGGTCAATGCGCGGCGGAACGCGCGGATCGGCCGAACTTAGTCCGACACTGCCCCGGCTCACCGGACGCAGCACCGCGACATGGCAGGAAACCCCATAGCCGTAGTGCAGGCGGCGAGCATGATCATCGACGATCCCATTCACGAAATGCAGCTGCACGTCCGGCCGGTCCAGTTCGCTGCGGCTCCTCAGGAATGCGCCGGCCTCGGCGAAATTCGTGGTCAGCAGGCCCGTGCCCGAGCGCCGCCACCGGAAATATCCGGGAATGGCGCGCAGCGCCGTGCGCAGGGTGATGCCCATCAGGCCCGCATCGGATGAGCGGTAAATCAGTGCGAGATCGATGTGATCGGCGAGATTCGCTCCGACACCGGGCAACTCGTGCTGCAGGCCGATGCCGTGACGCCCGAGTTCCTCGCGCGCACCGATGCCGGACAGCATCAGCAGTTGCGGCGACCCGAACACGCCGGCCGACACGATGACCTCGCGACCCGCATCGATCTGCCCCGTGCCCGCTTGGTCCGCAACCAGCACGCCGGTGGCGCGCCGCCCGGCGAGTAATACGCGCTCGACGCGAACGCCGGTCAGGATTGTCAGGTTCGGGCGCGGGCGCGCCGGATTCAGAAATGCGACGGCCGCGCTGCAACGCCGGCCATGACGCTGAGTCACCTGATAGAGGCCCGCGCCTTCCTGGCTCGCGCCGTTGAAATCGGCGTTCGCGGGCAGACCGCGGCGGACGGCGGATTCGACGAAAGCCAGCGAAGCCCGGACCGGACTGGGCAGATCCGAGACAGAAAGCTCGCCGCCGACGCCGTGATAGTGATCGGCGCCGCGCGCCTGGTCCTCGGAGCGCCGGAAGATCGGCAGCACCTCATTATAGGACCAGCCCGGATTACCGAGCGCGGCCCAGTCGTCATAGTCGCTGCGGTGGCCGCGGATGTAGACCATCGCGTTGATTGAACTCGAACCGCCGAGTGTCCGGCCGCGCGGCTGATAGCCGCATCGCCCCTGAAGCCCGGCTTGCGGCACGGTCTTGAAAGCCCAGTTCATGTGCCGCGTCGGCACGATGCCGAGGATGCCGGCCGGAATGTGAATGAGCGGCGATCGATCGGGCGGCCCCGCCTCGATCAGGCAGACACTGCGCGATGGATCGGCGCTCAGGCGGTTGGCCAGCACGCAGCCGGCGGAGCCGGCGCCGACGATCACGTAGTCGAACTTCACACGCGACACTTTGGCGCCGGCGCCGGCGAATGCAAGCCCTGCTACGGCGATGCGCGTCCTGGTGCACCTTCAAGTTGATCGGCCTGGATTCGCAGCGCCGGGCAGCACCATCGGCGCGAAGACGGCTTCAATCAGGAATGGGCCGCGGCGTGTACTGGCTTCCGCGAGCGCGGCATCGAGCCCCTCGGCCGTGTCGACGGTCTGTGCCTCGACACCGAAACCGCGGGCGAGCGCCGCAAAGTCGAGCGCCGGATGATCCAGCGACAGCACCGGCTGTGCGCGCGGTCCCGGCGGCTTGCCTTCGATCTGCAAATGCTCGTAAGCGAGGATCGCATAACTGCGATTCGCGCAGATGATGGTCGTGACGTCGAGATTCTCACGCGCCTGGGTCCACAGCGCCTGGATCGTATAGAGCGCACTGCCGTCACCGGAGGCGCAGATGAACTTGCGATCCGGGCTGCCAAGCGCGGCACCGGTCGCGAGCGGCAGCGCCCCGCCGATCGCGCCGCCCATCAGGTCGAGTTCAACGTGCGGGGCCGCAGCCGCGAGCGCCTG
>JANPCY010000076.1:0-3578 GCA_031431175.1 Steroidobacteraceae bacterium
AGCGGCCCGGCGCGGCCAGGACCTGGCGAGGATGTCGGAACTGCAGTACGGCAGGATTCCGGCTCTCGAAAAGAAGCTGGCTGCCGTCAGCGGCAGCCAGCCGACGGGCGCAGCCCGTCTTCTCAAGAACAAGGTGACCGACGAGGCCTCGAAGAAGCGCCTCGAGCAGCTGCAGGAATCGCTAACCGAACTCGAGCGGCAGTACGCCGACCTCGATGAGATCTGGAAGGCGGAGAAGGCGACCGCGACCGGCGCCGCGCACATCAAGGAAGAACTCGAACGCGCGAAGCTCGAGCTCGAGACCGCACACCGCGCAAGCGACCTTACGCGCATGTCGGAACTTCAGTACGGCAAGATCCCCGAACTCGAGAAACGGCTCGTCGCGGCCCACGAGGCCGAGGCGAAGCAGCCGCAGCTTGTGCGCAACAAGGTCGGCGAGGAGGAGATCGCGGAAGTCGTGGCCAAGTGGACCGGCATCCCAGTGTCCAAGATGCTGGAAGGCGAGCGCGAAAAACTCCTGAAGATGGAGGAGGCGCTTGCCAAGCGCGTAGTGGGCCAGCAAGAGGCAGTGCGTACGGTCGCAGACGCGATCCGCCGCTCGCGCGCGGGCCTCGCGGATCCGAACCGGCCGAATGGTTCGTTCCTGTTCCTCGGACCGACCGGCGTCGGCAAGACCGAGCTCTGCAAGGCGCTGGCCGAATTCCTGTTCGACACCGAAGAAGCCATGGTGCGCATCGACATGTCGGAGTTCATGGAAAAGCACTCCGTGGCGCGGCTGATCGGCGCGCCGCCGGGCTATGTCGGCTACGAGGAGGGCGGCTACCTGACCGAGGCGGTCCGGCGCCGTCCCTATGCCGTGATCCTGCTCGATGAGGTCGAGAAGGCGCACACCGACGTATTCAACGTGCTGCTGCAGGTGCTCGACGACGGCCGGCTGACCGACGGCCAGGGCCGCACCGTGGATTTCCGCAACAGCGTCATCATCATGACCTCGAATCTCGGTTCGCAGGTGATTCAGGAGCTCGCGGGTGAGGTCAACTACGAGCGCATGAAGGCAGCGGTGCTCGAAATCGTCGGCCATCATTTCAGGCCCGAATTCATCAACCGCGTCGACGACATCGTCGTATTCCATCCGCTCGGCCGGGAGCACATCCGCCGGATCGTCGAGATCCAGGCCAGCTATTTGCAGAAGAGACTTGCCGATCGGGACCTCAAACTCGAACTCGACACGGCGGCACTCGACCTGCTGGGTACGGCCGGATTCGACCCGGTCTATGGCGCACGGCCGCTGAAGCGCGCGATCCAGCATCAGCTCGAGAACCCGCTGGCACAACGGATCCTGGCGGGCACATTCGGCCCGGGCGACACCATCAAGGTATCGGTGAAGTCCGGCGAGCTGGTTATGCGAAAATGACCGTATGCCCTTTTACGAATACCAATGTTCCTCATGCGGCCGTCGCCACGAGGAATTGCAGAAAATCTCCGACGGGCCGCTACGCAAGTGCCCGGACTGCGGGCGCAAAACGTTGAAGCGGCTCGTCTCCGCGCCCGCCTTCCGGCTGAAGGGCGGCGGCTGGTATGAGACCGACTTCAAGGGTGCCAAAGACAACCAGCGTAATCTTGCGGGCGACAAAGAGCCGTTCGCTGACAAGCCCAAGGATGCGAAGGGCGACGCGGTTGCGACTGAGGCGAAGGCGAAAACCGACGAGGCCGCCAAGGCTGCGCCGCCAGCGGACAAGTCCAAGCCCGCTGCCGACAAGCCGACACCGGCACGCAAAACCAGGACGCGGCGGCGGGTGCGCAAGTAAACTGGCCGGCCCATGCGCACACATTATTGCGGTGAAATCGGCGAATCCCTGACCGGCCGGACCATCGAGGTCGCCGGCTGGGTGCACCGTCGCCGCGATCACGGCGGCGTGATCTTCGTGGACCTGCGCGATCGCTCGGGGCTGCTGCAGGTCGTCTTCGATCCTGACACTGCCGAGGCATTTGAACTCGCGCAACATTTGGGACGCGAATTCGTCATCCAGGTTCTGGGCAAGCTGCGGACGCGCCCGGCGGGCACGGCCAACCCCGGCCTGCCGTCCGGACAGGTCGAATTGCTGGCGCAGACGCTCGTCGTGCTGAACCCCTCGGTGACTCCGCCATTCGCTCTCGACGAAGATGTCAACGAGGAGTTGAGGCTCAAGTACCGCTATGTGGATCTGCGGCGCGACTTCATGCAGGAACGGCTGCGCCGGCGCCATGCGATCACGCGCGCAATGCGCGAATACCTCGACGGCCATGAATTCGTGGACATCGAAACGCCGATGCTGACCAAGGCGACGCCCGAGGGCGCGCGCGACTATCTGGTGCCCTCGCGCACCCATCCGGGCAAGTTCTTCGCGCTGCCCCAATCGCCGCAGATTTTCAAGCAGTTGCTGATGATCAGTGGCTTCGACCGCTACTACCAGATTGTGCGCTGCTTCCGCGACGAGGACCTGCGCGCCGACCGCCAGCCCGAGTTCACGCAGCTCGACATCGAGACCTCGTTCATGACGCAGGACCAGATCATGGCGCTGATGGAGGGCCTGATCCGGCATGTCTTCGCGCGTGTGCTGAAGGTGCAGTTGCCAGATCCCTTTCCGCGCATCGCCTATGCGGATGCCATGCGCCGCTTTGGCTCGGACAAACCCGACCTGCGCGTTCCACTCGAACTCGTGGATGTCGCGGATCTGGTCGCTGACTGCGAATTCAAGGTGTTTGCGGGGCCGGCCGCGGACCCAAGGGGTCGCGTCGCCGCGCTCTGCGTGCCGCGCGGCGGCGAACTGACGCGCAAGCAGATCGATGAATATACGGCCTACGTCACCCGCCATGGGGCGCGCGGCCTGGCCTACATCAAGGTCAATGACGCAGGCAAAGGCCGTGAAGGCCTGCAGTCGCCGATCCTGAAGTTCCTGTCGGATGCGGCGGTCGCCGGCATCCTCGAGCGCACCAAGGCGGCGACCGGTGATCTGCTGTTCTTCGGCTCCGATCAGGCCAAGGTTGTCAACGACGCGCTGGGCGCGCTGCGCTTGCAGCTCGGCCGCGACCTGGGGCTGGTCGAGACCGACTGGCATCCGCTGTGGGTCGTGGATTTCCCGATGTTCGAATGGGACGCCGAGGCGAAGCGCTTCCTGGCCGTGCATCATCCATTCACTGCCCCGGTCGATCCCGACCCGGCGGTGCTCGCTGCCGATCCGGGCAGCGCGGTGGCCCGTGCCTACGACATGGTGCTGAACGGCTCGGAGATCGGCGGCGGCTCGATCCGCATCCACCGCCAGGATTTGCAGAGTGCGGCGTTCCGCCTGCTCGGCATCTCCGCGGAGAAGGCGCAGCAGAAATTCGGCTTCCTGCTCGAGGCCTTGAGCTATGGCGCGCCGCCGCACGGCGGCATCGCCTTCGGTCTCGATCGGCTCGCGATGCTGATGTCGGGCGCCGACAGCATCCGCGACGTCATCGCCTTTCCGAAGACCCAATCGGCCTGGTGCCCGCTGACCGATGCACCCTCCGAGGTCGATGACTCGCAACTCGCCGAGCTGCACATCCGGGTCAAGCTG
>JANPCY010000077.1:0-2970 GCA_031431175.1 Steroidobacteraceae bacterium
TGAGGTTGTGGCGCAATGCCGCCGTGTCGACGACCGCGCGGATAACCGGGGTCAGAACACGCCCTCGCCGTAGGACTCGGGAACCAGATCCTTGAATTGCGTGTATTCGCCGAGGAAGGTCAGCTGCACCTCGCCGATCGGGCCATTGCGCTGCTTCGCGATGATGATGTCCGCAATGCCCTTGCGTGTCGTGTTCGGGTCGTACACTTCCTCGCGGTAAATCAGCAGGATCAGGTCGCTGTCCTGCTCGATCGCGCCGGACTCGCGCAGGTCGGACATCACCGGTCTCTTGTCGGTGCGTTGCTCAACCGCGCGGTTGAGCTGCGACAAGGCCACTACCGGCACCTGTAGTTCCTTGGCCAGCGCCTTGAGACTGCGGGAAATCTCGGATATCTCGGTGGCCCGGTTCTCCTTGGTCCCCGACACCTGCATCAGTTGCAGGTAGTCTACGATGATCAGTCCAAGCCCCTTCTCGCGCTTGAGCCGGCGCGCGCGTGCGCGCACTTCGGTCGGGGTCAGCGCCGGTGTTTCGTCCACGTACAACGGGGCGCTCGAAAGCTGCGCCATCGCGCCCTGGATGCGCGACCAGTCTTCCTCCGTGAAGTTACCGGTGCGCAGGTGGGATTGATTGACGCGGCCCAGCGACGCGATCAGGCGAAGCGTCAATTGCTCGGCGGACATCTCCATCGAGAAGATTGCAGACGGCACGCCTTTTGCGATCGCAGCGTACTCGGCGATATTGACCGCAAGGGTTGTCTTGCCCATCGACGGCCGGCCGGCAATCACGACCAGGTCGCCCGCCTGCAGGCCGGTGGTCTTGCGGTCGAGTTGCGTGAAACCGGTCGGTACGCCGCGGATTTCGCCCGGTGTCTGGTGCAACAGGTCGAGCCGGTCGATGGTCTGGGGCAGGACATCCTTGATCGCGATGAACCCCGACTTACCGCGGCTACCGCGCTCGGCGATCTCAAAGACCCGGCGCTCGGCCTCGTCCACGAGCTCGCTGGCAGAGCGGCCCTTGCCGTCGAGTGCAGCCGCCGCGATTTCGCCACCGGCCGTCACAAGCTGCCGCAGGATCGACCGCTCACGGATGATCTCGGCATAAGCGCGGACATTGGCGGCGCTCGGCGTGTCGCGCGCGATGGTTCCCAGATAGGCGAGCCCGCCAATCTCCTCAAGCCGGCCCTTGCGCTCGAGGTGCTCCGAGACGGTTACCGCATCGCAGGAGCCGCGATTCTCGGCGACTTCGGCGATCGCCTCGAAGATCTGCCGGTGGTCGCGGCGGTAAAAATCGCCCGCCGTGACGATATCGGCGACGGCGTCCCAGGCGTTGGCATCGAGCATCAGGCCACCCAGCACTGCCTGCTCCGCCTCGACCGAATGCGGCGGCATGCGGACCTCGTCAGGGCGGATCATTGCAACCATGGCCTGAGCATACACGCAGGGGCGCACCGGGCGCCGCCGGCGGCTACTCCTCTGCGACGACTGTCAGCGGCACGTCGATATCGATGTCGCTGTGCAGGTGCAGGGTGACGACATGCTCGCCGACCGTGCGGATCGGACCGCCCGGCAGGCGCACTTCCGCGCGTTCGATCTTGTGGCCGGCCGCCGAACAGGCCTCGGCGATGTCGCTCGTGCTGATCGATCCGAACAGCTTTCCTTCGCTGCCGGCTTTCGCGGTCAACGAGAGCTTGAAGCCCTCGAGCGCTGCAGCACGCGCCTGCGCGGCCGCGAGCTCGGTGGTGGCCCGGATTTCGAGCTCGGCGCGCCGGGCTTCGAACTTGGCGATGTTCACCGGCGTCGCCAGCGTTGCCTTGCCGCCGGGCAGCAGGTAATTGCGGCCAAATCCGGGCTTGACCCTGACGCGGTCGCCGATGTCGCCCAGGTTGGCGATCTTCTGCAGAAGGATGACTTCCATGATTGCACCGTCTCCGTTGTCTGTCTGATGCCTGCCGGAACGGCCCCTCAGGGGGTCGCGTCACCGGACCGGCGCCCGAAGCGATCGCGAAAGCGGACCCAGGTGTCCGCGAATCCAATGCCGACCAGCGCCATGGGCAGCAGCACTGCGGCGATGTAGGCGAGTATGACCGGCAGCAGGCCAATGACCTGCAGTTCGCGCAGACTGTGCACGACCGCGAGAGCCTGCACCAGGAAGGCCGCGGCCAGCACGAATACCAGGTCATCGGCCGGCTGCCAGGACTGTCCGGACGCCAGCTGCGCGCCGAGACTCGCGGCGAATGCGGCGACTGCGACCCAGGCGACCACGCGTCCGAGCTTAAGTTGCCGGAATTCGCGCCCAAACAGGCCGGGCTCGCGCAATTGCCCGAATGCCCAGAGACCCGCAAACTGGGCCAGCATCGCGTGCAACAACACCATCCAGGCGAGTGTCGCCCAGGCAAAGTGCGCGGTGGCCGCGCCAATCTCCTGCGGCGAGCGCTCGATTCCAAACTGCGACAGCGTCTCCGCGGCGCGCTGAAGCATTGGCTCGAGTTCGGCGATGAGCGGCATCAGCACGCCCTGCGGATCGCCCAGCAATCCATGGATCGCAAGCACCAGCAGGCCCGCGCCAATGGTCGCCGCCTGGAACACGAAGCTGAGACTGCGGGTCGTGGCGAGCGCCGACGCCGCAAGATACGAGGGCAACAGCACGGCAAGCGCGATGATCAGCGCCGGGCCCGCGCCAACTGCCGGCAGAAATACCCACAACAGCCCGGCTGCGGCACCCAGCACTGCCGCCGCGGCCGGCACCGGGCCACCCGCCAGCAATACCAGCACGACAACGCCAGCCGGCAGCCACGCGGCGATCGGCAGCGCGAGCAGTGCAATGAGTGAAGCGATGCCCGCCGCCAGGAAAGCCCGGGCAGGATGGCCGGTCACCCAGTGGATCAGCGCCGTCATTGCGGAATATGGGTCGCGGGCCCGTGCCCGGCGGCCTCAGTGCTGATCCGTGTACGGCAGCAGGGCCAGAAAGCG
>JANPCY010000078.1:0-2186 GCA_031431175.1 Steroidobacteraceae bacterium
CGTCGAACGGGCCACCCGGCGCGAGTCGCGTCATCGCGAAAGAAAGCGTGACGATGACGGCCAGCGTCGGAATCGCGCCGAGCAACCGCCTTGCGACGTATGCGAGCATTGTCACGATGAGCGGTTGTGCCGGCACAAAAAAAGAAGCGGCTTCAGCGAAGCCGCTCTTGTTATGCATCCGCGCGCGTCTTGCGTCATGCGGATGCTCCCCTCGTACCCCGCATCTTGGTTCTCGTTGTCGGCGGGGCGGCTTCCTCAGCGCGCATGTCTTTCCCTGCGCTGCTGCGAGAAACTAGTCCTACGCGCACGTGGTAGCAAGCCCCTTCTTCCGACACGCGATGAGAATACACTGCATATATAGCTCCTAAGTGATTGTGGATGATACGATTCACGATCTTCAGGGGAGGCAGATACATGCGTAGAGTCCTGGTCGGAATCAAGCGGGTGATCGACTACAACGTCCGGGTCCGGGTCCGGCCGGACGGCAGCGGTGTCGTCACGGATGGCGTCAAGATGGGCATCAACCCGTTTGACGAGATCGCGCTTGAAGAGGCGCTGCGCATCAAGGAGCGCGCCGAGGCCGACGAAGTCGTGGTCGTCAGCGTCGGAACGGACGACACGCAACAGCAGCTGCGCACGGCGCTCGCGATGGGCGCCGACCGAGCGATACTCGTGAGGACGGATCTTGCCGTAGAGCCACCGGTGATCGCCCGCGTGATGCGAAAGCTCGTTGAACGCGAGAATCCAGTCATCGTGAACCTCGGCAAGCAGGCCATCGACGACGACTGCAACCAGGTGGGCCAGATGCTCGCCGCGCTTTGGGATCGCCCGCAGGCGACATCCGCCTCGAAGATCGAGATCAAGGGCCAGACGGCGCGAGTGACGCGTGAAGTCGACGCCGGCCTCGAGACCATCGAAGTGGAGCTGCCGGCCGTCTTCACGACCGACTTGCGCCTCAATGAGCCGCGCTACGTCAAGCTGCCCGACATCATGAAGGCGAAGAAAAAGCCGCTGGACGTGACCGATCTGGCGGCGCTCGGCGTCGAGGCGACACAACGCCTCAAGGTACTCAGGTACGAGCCGCCGCCGCAGCGCCAGAAAGGCATTATGGTCAAGGACGCTGCCGAGCTCGTCGCGGCATTGCGCCAGAAAGGACTGGTCTGATGAATCGCATCCTGATTGTTGCCGAGCACGAGGCCGGCAAACTCAATGCGGCGGTCGCCAAATGCGTCAGTTGCGCGGCCAGCATCCCGGATGCGGAGATCACTATCGCCGTGCTCGCGGCAGACGGCGCAGCCGTCGCGCAGGCGGCGGCCGCCATCGCGGGCGTCGCCCGCGTGCTGCTGGTGGATCATCCTGTCAATGAGCCCGCCCTCGCCGCGGTACTGGCGCCGCAGGTCGCGCGCCTCGCAGCAGGCCATAGTCATGTGTTCGGACCTTCCACGACCTTCGGCAAGGACCTGATGCCGCGTGTCGCCGCGCTCCTCGACGCGGCGCAAGTGAGCGACGTCATGACCGTCGAGTCCGCCCAGCGCTTCCGCAGGCCGGTCTACGCCGGCAACGCGATCGTGACAGTCGAAGCGGCCCCCGGTCATCAAATCGTCGCGACCGTGCGGGTTGCGTCGTATCAGCCGGCCACCGCAGGCGGCAGCGCTGTGATCGAGAAGCTCAGCCTCGACATCCCGTTGCCCACCCACACGCGTTTCGTATCGGTGACCGCTGCCCGCAGCGACCGCCCCGACCTGCAGACTGCCTCACGCGTCGTTTCGGGCGGGCGGGCACTTGGCAGCGCCGAGAATTTTGCCTTGATCCAGCGCCTTGCCGACCGCATTGGCGCGGCGATCGGCGCTTCGCGGGCGGCGGTGGACGCCGGCTACGCGCCGAACGAGCTGCAGGTCGGGCAGACCGGCAAGATCATCGCACCCGAGCTATACATCGCCATCGGGATCAGTGGCGCCATCCAGCACCTGACGGGCATCAAGGATGCACGCACGATTGTCGCCATCAACAAGGACGCCGAGGCGCCGATATTCGAGATCGCGGACTACGGCCTCGTCGGCGACCTGTTCAGCCTGATCCCGGAACTGGAGAAACACCTATAGCTGCGAACAGCAGCCAGATCGACAGGCCGGTGATCACGAGCCAGGTGCCCGCAGTACCGAAAAAGCGCCCGAATGTCCTGCCGG
>JANPCY010000079.1:0-7100 GCA_031431175.1 Steroidobacteraceae bacterium
ATCGCGCGCCTGCTGCTGCGGATCAATCGCCTGCTTGCGCCGGGCGGACTCTGGATCAATCACGGTTCGCTCGCCTTCGCGGATGGCGCGCCGGCCGACACGCTTTCTCTGGAAGAGCTGCTCGAAGCCCTGCCGGCGGCCGGTTTCACGCGACCCGAGCCGCGTGAAGCACAAATGCCGTATCTCGCATCTCCGGCCAGCCGGCATGCGCGCCTGGAAACCGTGATCACATTTGGCGCGCGCAAGGAACGCGAGATCGAGGCGCCAGCGCCGGGACGGGTCGTGCCGGAATGCTTGCGGCAGAGCGATCTGCCGGTGCCGGCGCTGCCGCAATTTCGTGCGCAATCGCTATCGACACGTGTCTACGCTTTCCTACTGGCGATGATCGACGGGGAGCGCACGATCCGCGACATGGCGCGGCTGATGGAACAGCAGAAGTTGATGACCGCTGCGGATGCCGAGCCCGCGATCCGCCGTTTCCTGACTCGCCTGCTGGAGCAGACGGATCAGCGGCCGGGATTTTGAGTCGGCCGACGCAATGATCGAATACTATCCGCAGATCAAACTGGCGCACGTGGCGGCCGTATTCTTGAGCGGTGCGCTGTTCCTGATGCGAGGCTTGATGGTGCAGGCCGGTCATCAGGACTGGGCCCTGTCAGTGACCCTTCGCTATCTCAGCTACGCCATCGATACAGCGCTATTGACCGCGGCACTGATGCTGCTGGCGATCCTGCCGGGTGCGGCTTACGCAAATGGCTGGCTGGCAGCGAAAGTCACACTATTGCTGGCCTACGTCGTGCTTGGCAGTTTCGCGCTGAAACGAGCCGCGACACAGCGCAAGCGCCTCGGGTACTTCGCCGCCGCCCTGCTGACCTACGGCTTCATGCTGACGATTGCATGGGCCCACCATCCGCTTGGGCTGCTCTCAGTCTGGTTTGGTGGTTGACCCCGAATTGATCCAGGTCAGGGCGCGAGGATACGCTGGTCGGCATGCTGTACGCTGAAAATGCCTTGGAGTTTGCAATGAAATCCTTGCTGACCTGTCTCGCCATCACGGTATTGCTGGCTGCCGGTTGCAGTCGCGAATCATCTACAAACCCGGATGCGACATCCATGAATCCCGGAGATTCCGGCGGTTCCGCGAAGGGCGACTTCGGCCCGCCGCAGGGTGAACCGGTCAAGGCGGTTCTGACGCCGCCGCCACATGTGCCTCCGCCCACTGGGCGCAGCGCACCGGCCAAGGTCATCGTCGAGCTGGAGGTCGTCGAGAAGGAGATGCCGATCTCCGAAGGCGTGACCTACACTTTCTGGACCTTCGGCGGCACGGTGCCTGGCAGCTTCATCCGCATCCGCCAGGGCGACACCGTGGAGTTCCACCTGATGAACGCGCCCGACAGCAAGATGCCGCACAACATCGACCTGCATGGTGTCACGGGACCCGGCGGCGGAGCGGCGTCGAGTTTCACGGCGCCGGGCCATAGGTCGCGATTCACGTTCAAGGCACTCAACGCGGGCTTGTATGTCTACCACTGCGCGACCGCACCGGTTGGCATGCACGTGGCCAATGGCATGTATGGATTGATCCTGGTCGAACCACCGGAAGGCCTGCCGGCCGTCGATCGGGAGTACTACGTCATGCAGGGCGATTTCTATACGACGGGAAAGTATCGCGAAAAAGGCCATCAGCCATTCGACATGGAAAAGGCGATCGACGAGCACCCGACCTACGTGCTATTCAATGGCGCCGAGGGTTCGCTGACCGGCGACAAGGCACTGGCCGCGAAGACGGACGAAACGGTCCGCCTGTACGTCGGCAATGGGGGTCCAAACCTGGTCACCAGCTTCCACGTGATCGGGGAGATATTCGACAAGGTCTGGTTCGAGGGCGGCGCGCGCTTTCAGGAGAACGTACAGACGACCCTGATCCCCGCAGGCGGCGCGGCAATGATGGAATTCGACCTCGAGGTGCCCGGCAGCTACATCCTGGTGGATCACAGCATTTTCCGTGCGTTCAATAAGGGAGCGCTCGCGATTCTCAAGGCCGAAGGCCCCGAGAACAAGGCAATTTACTCCGGCAAGGAAGTGGATGAGATGTATCTTGGCGACCGCGCGCAGCCGAATCTGGCGGCTGTTGCAACCGCCGCTGCTGCCGCAACGAGCGGGCAACTCACGGTCGCCCAACAGATCAAGGCCGGCCAGGCATTGTTTGCCGGCACCTGCTCCACCTGCCATCAAGGCAATGGCCAGGGACTGGAGGGCATATTCCCACCGCTGGCGAAATCCGACTGGATCGCAAAGGATCCGAAGATCGTGCCTACCGCGATGCTGCACGGATTGCAGGGCAAGATCACGGTCAATGGCAAGGATTACAACTCGGTGATGCCGCCGATGAGCCAGCTCACGGACGACGAGGTCGCGAATATCGCAACCTATGTGCTGAATTCGTGGGGCAATCCCGGTGGGAAGGTCACGAAGGATGAAGCCGCGGCGATCCGCAAGCGTCCGCCGGCCAAGTGAATCAATTGTCGCTGGCAGGCCTGGGTCGTCTAGCCGCCCTCTTGTTCCTTGGCATGCCGCTCACCGGCGCGTTGGCCGACGAGCGTGGCGAATACCTCATATTGCCGGGCGGCATTTTCCAATCCGCGTTGCGATACGAAGACGCCAGGAATGGTGTGCGCGTCGCTTCCTTCGAATTGATGTGAGCACCGGTCACCAACGCGCAGCTTCTGGCGTTCGTAAAAGCGAATCCGGCCTGGCGCCGCGACCGGGTGCCGTCGGTGTTCGCGGAATCACGCTTTCTGTCGCACTGGAAAGGAGCGGTCGAACTGGGCGCGCAAGTACTGCCGCAGCAGCCGGTCACCTGGGTCAGCTGGTTCGCAGCCGGGGCCTACTGCGAGGCGCAGGGCGCCCGCCTCCCGACCTGGTCGGAATGGGAATACGCCGCTGCGGCCGATGAGACCCGAACCGACGCGCGCCGCGATCCTGCCTGGCGCGAGCGGATCCTCGACTGGTACTCACGGCCATCGACAGCGGCGTTGCCGCGCGTGGGCCTGCAGGCGCCGAACGCCTATGGCGTCCAGGATCTGCACGGCCTGGTGTGGGAATGGACTGGCGACTTCTCGTCGCTGCTGGTCTCCGGAGACAACCGCAATCAGGGCGACGCGGACGATACCCAGTTTTGCGGCGCCGGCGCGATCTCGCTGAAGGACAACGATAACTATGCGGTGATGATGCGCGTCGCGATGCTGTCTTCGCTGGACGGCGCCGATGCCACGGCCAATCTTGGCTTTCGATGTGCGAAGGATTTACCATGACGAAGATGAATAGCATCGTCGCTTTCGTGCTCGCTGCCTGCCTGCCTTGCGGGGCGATAGCGATCGCGCAGCCGCTCAAACCGGGTGCACTCCCGAGCGACTCGGTCTACCAGTTACCGCTCGCGCTCACCGATCAGGACGGAAACCTGCGCGAGTGGCGCAGTTTTCGCGGCAAGCCACGACTCGTGTCGATGTTCTATACATCGTGTCAATACATTTGCCCGCTCATCATCGATGCCGGCAAGGCGGTTGAGCAAAGCCTGACGCCGACCCAGCGGGAACACCTCGGGGTCGTGTTCATCAGCATGGATCCCGCGCGGGATACGGCCGCGGTCCTCAAGGAGACGGCCGCCAAGCGAAGGCTCGATACCGCACGATGGTCACTGGCCGCCCCGCCGGTTGCCGATGTGCGTGCTGTGGCTGCGGTGCTTGGCATCCGCTATCGCCAGCTCGCCGACGGTGAGTTCAATCACACCAGCATGCTGGTGCTGTTGGATGCCGACGGCCGCGTGCTCGCTCGCACTGAGCAGATGGGTAGCAAAAGCGATCCCGAGTTCCTGGATGCCGTGCGCCGCGCGACGGATGGTGGGCCGTCGAGTCAGAACCTGGTGCTGTAACGCAGCATCAGTCCGCCCTGGGTTGGCACGACTGCAAGATCCTGCTCGCGGTCGCTAGCAGATTCCATGAATGCATTCCTGAAGAAATTCGCACTGAAGTTGCCAAGCGCGATGCTGAAGAGTGTATCGGAAGGATAGTGCGCGCCCGCCTCCACGCGTGCCCAAGCCGTGGCAATTGTCAGCGCATCCAGTCCGATGGTGAGTCTCTGCCGCGCAGCTGCGGTCATGTCGAAGTACTCGAGGTTGCGGGCCGCCAGGCGGCCGTAGGTCGCGGCGCTGGTCGTGTGTCCGGAAGGGAAGCTCTCGTCGTCCGTGCGGGAGGGGCGCGTGCGCCTCACTGTGACCTTCAGCACGTGCGTGATTCCGTTGGCGGCACCGACGGCGGCCAGATCCACAGCATAGCCTTTCGCCTTGTTTACCATCCAGGTGCGAGCGTCGTCGCCACTGGGGGCCAGCAGCACCGTGGCAGCATGCGCGAGAACGGCCGCGCTGCGCAGATCGTCGCTCCAGTTCGCAGCGTTGCTCGGGGAGCCGAAAATTGGCGTCTCGCGTATCGCCCACGCCGACAGCTGCTGGTCCCAGTCATCGATCTGTAGCCCGGCAGCTCCAGCGAGCGGCGCCCAGACCCACGGATCATGCGCCGCCTCCACCGCGGCAGCGCGCACGCGCTTCCAGCCAGGGGAGATCGTCGCGTCTTCGCCCCAAAGGCGGGCACCCGGCAGCGCGGCGCAGCCAGTCAGGCATGCATAACTGAGAATCCAGACCAGTGGAAGGCGCAAAAGGTGTCTCCGGAGGCCGGGTACCAGGGACGCAGGCACTAGTCGCCCGTAGCGCGTGGCTGTCAAGCAATCCTGATGCGAACTCTTCCCGCCGCCATGAGGTTGCATCGGAACACGGTCCGGCCACTCTGCCTGGATAGCTAAAATGGTGGGCCGTGATGGGATCGAACCATCGACCAACTGGTTAAAAGCCAGATGCTCTACCACTGAGCTAACGGCCCGCACAGGCGGCGCAAATGATACAGGAGCGACCGGCGGCGATCATCTGTAGTGCGTCGGGTCCGCGATGCAGGCCTGTTCGAATCCCGCCCGCCGCAGGCGGCAGGAATCGCAACGACCACAGGCGAGTCCACTCGCGTCCGGCTGGTAGCAGGAGACCGTTATCGAGTAATCCACACCGAGTGCGGTGCCACGGCGGATGATTTCCGCTTTTGTCAATTCGATCAGCGGTGCATGAATGCGAATCCCTGCGCCCTCCACGCCCGCTTTCGTCGCCAGATTCGCGACCCGCTCAAACGCCGAGATGAACTCAGGGCGGCAATCCGGATAGCCCGAGTAATCGACCGCGTTGACGCCGATGTAGATGTCGCTCGAGCCGATGACTTCGGCGTAGCCCAGTGCGCAGGCCAGGAAAATTGTATTGCGTGCCGGCACATAGGTTACGGGTATACCTTTGCCCGGCTGTTCCGGTACGGCAATGCGGTCATCGGTAAGCGCCGAACCACCAAGTTTATCAATCGGCAGCGGGAGGATCCGATGCTCGACTGCGCCCAGCACGGTCGCAACACGGTTCGATGCGTCGAGCTCTGCGCGATGGCGCTGGCCGTAATCGAAGCTGAGCGCATGGCAACGGTGGCCGCGTTCGCGCGCAATCGCCAGCACGGTCGCAGAGTCCAGGCCGCCGGAAACCAATACAACAGCCACCGTTCCGGTGGCCTGTGATTCAGCGGCCAGGCGTGTCTCCCCAGAGGATCTTGTGCAACTGGACCTGGAATCGCACCGGCAGGCGGTCGGCCAGGATCCAGTCGGCGAGCTGCGAAGCCTGCAACTGCAGGTAGCTCGGCGAGAACAGCACCGGGCAACGGGTATCGAGCTGCTGCGATCGGATCAGTTCGCGACTCCACTCATAGTCGCCGCGATCGCAGATGACGAACTTCAGCAGGTCGCTGCTGCGCAGTCCCTGTGTATCCAGATCAAGATTGCGCTGCGACTCGCCCGAACCCGGCGTCTTGACATCGATGACCCGCACGACGCGGGCATCCACAGCGCTCGAGTCGATTGCCCCGCTCGTCTCCAGCGAAACCAGTTGTCCTGCATCGCAGAGCCGGGCAAGCAAGGCGAAACATCCCTTCTGTGCCAGCGGCTCACCGCCGGTCACGCAGACATGCCGGGCTCCGGAAGCCTGCGCCTCGTCGATGAGGGCATCCAGATCCCGCCACTCGCCACCGTGAAAGGCGTAGGCCGTGTCGCAATACTGGCAGCGCAGCGGGCAACCCGTCAGGCGAATAAAAAATGTGGGCCAGCCGACCGCGTCGGCCTCCCCCTGCAGCGAATAGAAGGTTTCGGTGATCTTGAGACGCGCCGCGGCCGCAATCGGCGCGGAAAACGTTGCAGCCGCCGGGCCCTGCATCGCGCCTCCTCAGCGTCCCTCGGCGGTCATGCGCTTGAGGCGTTCGGCGGCCTCCACGGCAGCCGTCGTTTCGGGAAATTCCTGTGTAACGCGGGCAAGCGCGGTGCGCGCAAGATCAAAGTGCCCCAGCTCGTAATGGCAATAACCGGCCTTCAGGAGCGCGTCCGGTAACTTGCGCGCAGATGGGAACCCGGTCAGCACGCCTTCAAACGCTGCGAGTGCCGCCGGATAGTCGCGCTTTACGTAGCGCACCTCGCCAAGCCAATACTGCGCATTCGACGCCAGCTCGTGGTCGCGGTGCTGCGCCAGAAACGCCGTGAACGCCGACGCCGCCTCATCGTAGCGGCCCTCCTTCAGCAAGTTGAATGCGGCCTGGTAGTCGGCTTCCGGCCCGGCGGCAGGTGTCGTGGCTGGTGCTGTCGCCAGCGCCGTCTCGGCCGCGCGCAAGCGAGTGTCGAGATCGAGGTACTGGTCGCGCTGTTGGCGGCGAGAGGCTTCGAGATCATGCTGCAATTTCTCGAGCTCACCGCGCAATGTACGTACTTCGGCGCTGAGTGCATCTATCTGATGCGACATTTCGAGCAGGGCCTGGTTGTCGAGCTTTTGCTCGACGACGCCCATGCGCTGCTCGAGGGCGCCGATGCGCTCGCCCTGCGACTGTGCGATGGCCGGTGTGGCTGCCAATGCAGCGAGCACAGCCGCCGCGAGACGGGTTGATCCGGCGCGCTGCATGCGTTCAATGCCCGTAGACGATCTCGAC
>JANPCY010000080.1:0-2694 GCA_031431175.1 Steroidobacteraceae bacterium
CCTGGCTGCCGGCCGCGAGGCCACGACTCTCGACCGCGTCCATGCGGCGATGCTGCTGCAGGCCGGCGGCCGCACCAACGCGCTGCGTGCGCTACTCAAGGCCGAGCAGGAGCGCGGCCCCGACTTTCTGCGCCTGGCCAACGCCTTCTCCGCGCTCTACCCGAAAGGCAGCGAAGAGAAGCGGTTGATCGACGCGATGTTGCTGGCGGTGCCCAGATGACGGAGGACTCGATGAACAAGATGAAGCGAATACCGAAGAAGCCATTGGTTGCGGCCAAGCCGCAGCTACGGGAGAAACGGGTCTTCACGCTCCAGGTCGCCATCCTCGGCGGTCGAATGACCGAGAGCTTTGCGGGAAACAACCCGGTGATCTCGCGAACGATCGAGGCACGAGGCGACCATACGCTCGCGGACCTCCACCATGCGATCTTCAAAGCCTTCGATCGCGAAGACGAGCACCTTTACGAGTTCCAGTTCGGCGGCAAACGACCGATGGACCCGAAGGCTAGGCGTTATGGGCCGCCCATGGCAATGGTCGATCCCTTCGGCGATCGGGACGGCAGCGCAGACGCGAGGCGCACGACTATCGACTCTCTCGGTCTCTCAACCGGCGACCGGTTCGGCTATTGGTTCGACTTCGGCGACGATTGGTGGCACCAGGTCGACCTGCTCGGGACCGCCGAAGGCGCGCCGCGTGGCAAGCTGCCCAAGGTGACGCAGCGTGTCGGAGCGAGTCCGCCGCAGTACGTGGATTGGGACGAAGAAGCGTGACGGCATCGCCCTTGGATGTCGGACGATTGAGCCCAGGCCGGCCGCCAATGGCTTGGGTTACTTGAAGCAACTACTTCACGCGATGCTGCTGGCAGTGCCAAGGTGAACCAAATGGAACCGACAATAAAACAACTGGTCCTGAAGCGGTTTCGCAGCATCCCTTCAGAACGTATCACGTTTGATAACCCGACGATCTTCGTCGGGCGCAACGGTTCGGGTAAAAGCAACCTCGTCAGCGCATTCTCGTTCCTCGCCGATGCGATGGCCTCGCCGCTGCAGGCGGTGTTCGACAAGGCAGGCGGAATTTCGACGGTACGCAACCTTACCTCCGGCAGAAGTTATCCACCGAATCTCGGTTTGCGGGTGGATTTCGGACAACTGAATGGGAAAGCCGCGTCCGGCTTCTACGCGTTCGAGGTCAGGGCGCTCAAGAATTACGGTTTCTCGGTCGTGCGCGAGCAATGTTCAGTCGGCGCTGCGTGGTTCGATCGGATCGGTACGAAGTTCACATCCAACGTCGGCGGCATGAATCCCTTGCTCGATCCCGCCTCGCTTGGTTTGCCGTTGGTCGGCGGCGAGGCGAAGTTCGCCCCGGTGTTGCGCGCGCTCGCGTCCATGCGTGTGTACTCCATCGAACCCCGCAAGCTGCGTGAGATGCAGGATCCGGACAGCGGCACAAGCCTTAAGCCTGATGGCAGCAATGTTACAAGCGTGCTCAAGGAGATCGAGCGCCAATCGGACCGCGATTTCGAGAGAATTTCGGACATCCTTGCAACGATCGTTCCCAACACGAAGCAAGTCGAGGTCAAGAAGCACGGCAAGAACCTCTCACTCGAGTTCACGCAGGAATGGGGCGAGAGAAAGCGACTGAAGTTCGAAGGATTCAGCATGTCGGACGGCACGCTGCGCGCGATCGGAATGCTTGCGGCGGTGTTCCAACGGCCGGTGCCCTCGCTGATTGCGGTGGAAGAGCCCGAGGCGACGATACACCCCGGCGCACTGGAGTCAGTTCTCGATCTGCTGCGCCACGCGTCAAAACACATGCAGGTCGTGATCACCACGCACAGTCCAGAACTGCTCGACGCGAAATGGATTACCGATCAGCACTTGCGCATCGTGGAGTGGACTGAAGGCGCGACACGTGTCGCGCCGGTCTCCGATGCGACGCGCACGGCGCTGCACGATCATCTGATGGGCGCGGGGGAGCTACTGCGCTCGAATGCGCTTGACCCCGCGTCCTTGTTTGATCACGAAGAGAAACTCGTGCAGGGAGAACTGTTCGAGGACTTCGCGTGATCATCCAGCCGATCGTGGAGGGACAAGGCGATGAAGCCGCAGTTCCGTTGTTGCTGCGCCGATTACGGGACGAGGCGCAGGCGTGGGGCCTTGATGTCGGCAGGCCGCACCGAAGACGGCGCACGCAGTTGGTGAAGAAGGACTCCCTGCAGATCGCGGTGCGGGTCGCGGCGCTGCGCGAGGATTGCGCGGGGATACTCATCCTGTTCGATGCCGACGACGATTGTCCCGCGGAGTTGGCGCCGACCCTCGAACAATGGGCGCGCGAAGCAGCGGGCGAGATACCCTGCGCGGTGGTCATGGCGAACCGCGAGTACGAGGCGTGGTTTCTCGCGAGCATCGAAGCATTGCGCGGTAGGGCAGGTATCCCGCCCGAGGCGGCATCGCACCCCAATCCGGAGGCGCCTCGCGATGCCAAAGGCGAGCTGGAACGACGCATGCCAGGCGGCGCGAGCTACTCCGCGACGGTCGACCAAGCGCCATTGACGGCGCATCTCGACCTGCAGAGCGCGTACCGGCGCTGCCGCAGCTTCCGCAAGCTGGTAAGCGCCTTCGGTGCGCTCGCCGCCAACGCTGGTGTAGCTCCTGCGGTGTGGCCGCCCGCAGCGTGGATTTCGTGAAATGAAC
>JANPCY010000081.1:0-1824 GCA_031431175.1 Steroidobacteraceae bacterium
CGGGTCCTGCCGACCGATGTCTGCCTGGTGCCTGAACGGCGCAGCGAATTGACCACCGAGGGCGGCCTCGATGTAAGCGGCCAGCAGGCAGTAATTGCGGCGGCCTGTACGCGGCTGCGTAGCGCCGGCATCCGCGTGGCACTTTTCATCGACCCGGATCTGCCCCAGGTTGATGCGGCCGCGCGCAGCGGCGCGGCTGTCGTCGAGCTGCATACAGGAAGTTATTCGGAAGCGCAGGGTCCGGAGCGGGCGCGCGAAATCGGACGGTTGCGCGCTGCGGCGCGGCATGCGGCCGTTCACGGTCTCATCGCGCACGCCGGGCACGGACTCGACTACCACAACGTGCAGCCCGTGGCAGCGATCCAGGAACTGGCGGAACTCAATATCGGCCACGCCATCATTGCTCGCGCGGTCATGACCGGTCTCGGCCCGGCAGTTGCGGAAATGAAGCGACTGATGCGGGAGGCGCGCGACGCATGATCTTTGGCATTGGCACGGACGTCGTGCGGATTGAGCGCATCGCCGCCGCATACGAACGCTTCGGCGCACATTTCGTGGAGCGGCTGCTGTTGCCGCAGGAGCGTGCCGTATTCGACGCCAATCGCAGGGCGGTCCGTTTCCTGGCAATGCGCTTCGCCGCCAAGGAAGCGATCGTCAAGGCGCTTGGTACCGGATTCAGTCATGGGGTCTGGATCCGGGATGTCGGTTTCCTCGCCAATGCCTGGGGCCGTCCGGAGGTCCTGTTCTCGGCGCGCGGCAGGGCAGTTGCCGACCAGCTGGGTGCGGGCGCTGGCCACGTCAGCCTGACGGATGAAGCGGGCCTCGTGATTGCCGTCGCTGTGATGATGAAAAAGCCGTGATCGATACGCTCAATTGCCTGGTCTTCGATATCGAGACCATTCCGGATGTCGAGCTCGGCCGCCGCCTGCCGGGCCTCGCCGAAGTTGATGACGCGGCGGTCGCCGAAGCGATGTTCGCGCGGCGGACCGAGGAGACCGGATCGTCTTTCCTGCCCTTCGAGCAACACCGCGTCGTCGCGATCTCGGCAGCGCTGCGGACCGGCAACGAACTTCAGGTGTGGAGTATTGGCAGTCTCGAAAGCACCGAGGACGACCTGCTGCGCCGGTTTTTCGGCGGCCTGGAGAAATTGCGGCCCACGCTGGTTTCCTGGAATGGATCCGGCTTCGACCTGCCAGTCCTGCACTACCGGATGCTGAAACACGGCATTGCCGCGCCAACCTACTGGGATACCGGTGAGCTGGACCGCGACTTTCGCTGGAATAATTACCTGAGCCGATATCACACGCGACACACCGATCTGATGGACGTTCTATCCGGCTACCAGCCGCGCGGGCGAGCAAGCCTCGAGCACGTCGCGGAACTCCTGGGGCTGCCCGGCAAGCTCGGTATGGGCGGCGACAAGGTGTGGAACGCGTGGCGCGAAGGGCGCCTTGCGGAGATCCGCGACTACTGTGAAAGCGACGTGTTGAACACCTATCTCATCTACCTGCGATTCGAGCTGATCCGCGGGCGGCTGACGCCGGCGATTCATGCCAGCGAGCTCGCGCGCGTGCGGTCCTGGCTCGGCGAGCGCAAGGACGCGCATTGGCGCACTTTTGAGGCAGCCTGGGGGGGCCGGTGAATCTGGCGCCGGAACCGGAAACCGCCGAGATCAGCTCGCTCGATCATGAGGGGCGCGGCGTGGCGCGGATCGACGGCAAGGCGGTCTTCGTCGAGGGAGCATTGCCCGGCGAGCAGGTGCGCCTGCGGCGGACCCACAAGCGAAGGCGACATGACGAAGCCGTCATGGTCGAGTTGCTGCGA
>JANPCY010000082.1:0-3621 GCA_031431175.1 Steroidobacteraceae bacterium
CATCCCTGTTTCTCGGCGCAGCGATTGGCGCCGTCTGTCTGGCGGTCGTAATTCTGGCGCCGGCGCCATTCTGGGAGAACGACCTCGGCAGGCTGACCCCCATCCCACGGCCGCTGCTGGAACAGGACGCCAGATTGCGCGCGGAGTTGGGCGCTCCCGATGCGCGTTACCTGGCAATAATCTCGACTGGTGAGCAGGAGCGGGCTTTGCAAATGCTGGAAGAGGCGACGCCGCAACTGGATGCGCTCGTTGCATCCGGCGCCATCGAGGGCTTCGATCACGCAGCGCGCTACCTGCCGTCCGCCCGGACACAATTGCGACGCCGCGAAGCGTTGCCGGGGGCGGAGGCACTCACCGAGTCGCTCGATACGGCACAGCGCGGCCTGCCATTCCGGGCCGGTGTATTCGGGCCCTTCCTCGCGGACGTGGCGCGTGCACGCGAGTTGCCACCGTTGACACTGGAAGCACTGCGCGGGACACCCCTCGGGGCGCCGCTCGAAGGTTTGCTGCATGTGCGCGAAGATCGATACGTAGCCATCGTGGCGTTCTCGGGTGTGTCGGCTTCCGATCAGCTTGAACGATGGGCTGCGGCACTGGGCGATGGTGTGACGCTGATAGATCTGAAGCGTGCCGCTGCCGGACTCGTCGTCAGTCAACGCGAGCGCATGCTCTGGAGCCTGGCGGTGGCGGCTGCCTTGCTCGTGCTGGTCGTGCGCATTGCCCTGGGCGGCTGGCGCCGCGCGGGACGAGTTCTGGCGCCAATGTCTCTCACGACCCTCGCGGTCGTCGCGATATTGCGGGCGATCGGGCAACCACTCGACCTGTTTCACCTGATTTCGCTGGTACTGGCAGCCGGTCTCGGGCTGGACTACGCGCTGTACTTCGAGCGGGTGGGCGCGGACCGCGAGGAACGATTGCGGACATTGCACGCGGTGCTGGTCTGCGCGATCTCGACGCTGCTGGTTTTTGTGCTCCTGTCGCTGTCATCCATACCGGTGCTGAAATCCATTGGAGTCACCGTCACGCTCGGCGTGCTTATCAATTTCCTGTTCGCGCTGTGCCTGCCGGCAGAGGACGCGGCGAGAGATCATGGCCGCCACTGAAGACATCCGGAACTTGATCCTGCATGGTGGCTCGATGTGCCTGCTGGAGCGGATCGTCGGGTCCGATGAGCGGGGCATGGCGCTGGCAACCGGGACACATGCGCTGCCAACAAATCCGCTGCGCCGCCACGGCCGGTTGCACGCGATTCATCTCTGTGAATACGGCGCGCAGGCAATGGCCGCGCATGGCGGCCTGTTTGCTCGCACCGCGGGCGAAACCGTGACGCCGGGTCTGCTGGTGTCGCTAAGAGACGTCGTGTTGTCTGCCGATTACATCGAGGGGCTTGCCGGAGAGCTCCTGGTCGTGGTCGAACGCCTGAACGCCGGAGCAGCCGGGCTGCAGTACACGTTTCGAGTCACGCATCGCGACGCGGAATTGGCGCGCGGCCGCGCGGCCGTGATCCAGGGTGCGGGTTCGGTATCAGGCCGCGTCGAACAGCATTGACTCTGCGCTATGCGCGCCGGATTTTGGCAGCAGCGCGTTCAGTGCGCTGGCATCGACTTCGGGACACTCCGTACAGGCGCATCGAGTGATTTGGGCTGCCAGCGCCGCGAGTTGAGCGGTGGTGCTGCGCACGCGGAGCGGGAACTGGTCGTCATCAAGACGGTCGCGCAAGCCGCGATTCAGTTCTGCGAACCATCCGAGACTCGCCTGATCGAGCATCACCGCGGGATTGTCGCGCCGCGAATGGCCGGACCACTCGCGCAGGAATGGCTGCATCGCTGCGTTCAGGGCCATCGCGCCCGTCAATTCCGGACGTAGGGCTGCGAGCGCGGCCAGGTCCGTCAGACGCCGCTGGAAGAACATCTGGCACAGCACGCCCCAGTAGTAGGTGTAGTCCCAAAGGACCTTGATCGGCAGCACGCGCGGACTCCCGAATATGCCGTACTGGTCCGTGTATATCGTCAGCATGCTCTCGTAAAAAGTCTTGAAAAACTGCTCGTAGATCCTGGCGCGCGGCCCGCAGGGTTCGCCCGCCAGCTCGCGCGAAATCAGGTCGGTGACGTAGGTGTTGCTGATTGCGATGAAATCGCCGCCGGGTGAATAGAACGGATCGAGGAACAGACCGGCATCGCCGGTGATCGCCCAGCGGTCGCCGGAAAACAGCTTGCGACAGCCGTATGAAAATCGCCGAAAGGCGATGAAATCCTGCAACAGACCCGTCTTGTCTTCCAGTTCACGCGCGAGGCGAGGCTGATGCTGCCGCAACCATTCCATGGAGCGCTCGAAGCTGTTGATCGTCTCGAACGGATGGGTGCGCTCTTCTGCGACGATTCCCACCGAGTGCGATCCCGAGGAAAGCGGTATCAGCCAGACCCAATAGCCGTCACCGCAGAGATGGTTCGTCGACAGCCAGCGGGCGCGTGGTTCACACTGATTGCGCCAGGCATCATTGGCAGACCAGTCGTCAATGTTGAGGCGGGCCGCGATCCGGAACCACGCCGCATTGCAATCGTGCGCGTTCGCTTCTGCGAGGCCGAACTTGCGCTTCAGCAGGCCGGCACGACCCGAAGCATCGACGATCCACCGCGCCGACAGGCTGCCCTGCCCAGCCGCGTCCCGGCTGTAGGTGACGCGATGAAGAGCGTCGCCGCTGCCCATGGCAATGTCACGAACCGTACATCCGTCAATGAATCGGACACCCAGCTCTGCCGCGCGCCGCGCCAGATAATTCTCGAAGATGCCACGATCCACCTGATAGCTGGGGGTCGCAAGATAGCGGCTCGCACCGAGTTCGGTTACGCCGTCGATGTCATCGCGCCCTTCGGAGAAGAAAAAACGGAATCCGAACTTCTTGAGATGACAGGCGTCCATGTGCTCGCCCAGCCCCAGCACGGTGTCGAAATAATTGGCGGCAATTTCAACCGAGGATTCGCCGACCTTGTGGGCGGCGACCGGCACCGGGTGGCGCTGCTTTTCGAGCACCGCGATGCCGACTTCCGGGAGGCGCTGCCGCAGCTGCAGGGAAAGAGTCAGTCCGGCGAGGCCGCCGCCGAGGATCACGACGTCCTCGTGAAGATCGATGTTCATTGCGGCAATGTCCGCGCGCCCTGCACGACAATATCGAGAAGCATGCGGGGCCCCAGCGCAAGTGTCACAGATCCGGCGCCGCGGGCGAATGCTTCAAACAGCGGCAAGCACGGCGCCATCGCATTTCCCTCCAGGAGACTGGCATTGGCGGGCTTCGCTTGCGTCAATTCGCCACTTCCGCCGGAGCGGAAGGACCAGGACAGTCGCGCAACCGTGCGCGCCGAACGCTCAGACGCGATTACGAGGCCAACCCCCAGCAGCCCCCGGCTTACGGCGTACGGCGCGAGCGGACCGCAAGACTCAATATCGCAAGCCACGTACAACGCCGAACCCCCGTCGCTACCGACCTGCATGATCGTTTCCAGCAGTCCGGCGGCGTACGAATAACCGAACACACTGACCGTCGTATATGGCGCGTGACAGCCGCTGGCAATGCACCAATAGCCAGCTGCGGCATTGTGCACGGAGTTATGAAATTTCGTCGGC
>JANPCY010000083.1:0-2198 GCA_031431175.1 Steroidobacteraceae bacterium
GGCCAATTGTGTGCATTGCAAGGCCTGCGACATCAAGGACCCCTACGGCATCATCACCTGGACCACACCGGAAGGCGGGTCGGGCCCGAATTACCAGAACCTGTAGATGAGCGCCGAGCAGCCGGTCTGGACGCCCTCCCCACTCCGCATCGCGGATGCGAACCTGACGCGTTTCATGGCCTACGCAGCTGCGCGCGGTGCGCCGGCCGGTGACTACGCCCAATTTCACCGCTGGTCCATCGAACAGCCGGCCGCCTTCTGGGAAAGGCTTTACGAGTTCGCAGACGTCATCGGCGAGCGAAATGGTCCGGTGCTGGTCGCTGGTGATCGCATGCCGGGCGCGCACTGGTTTCCGGACACGCGACTGAATTTCGCCGAAAACCTGCTGCGCGGACCGGATCGCGAGGCGGCGCTGGTATTCCGCAATGAACGTGGCACGCGCCGCGAGTTGAGCTGGCAGGAACTGCGCAGCGAAGTCGCGCGTGTTGCCGATGGCCTGCGAGCATCGGGGGTTGGGTCTGGCGATCGCGTCGCCGGTTACCTGCCAAATGTGCCCGAGGCCGTAATCGCGATGCTGGCGACCGCAAGCATCGGCGCAGTCTGGACTTCCTGTTCGCCCGACTTTGGTATCCATGGCGTGCTGGATCGTTTCGGGCAGGTCGCGCCGAAAGTGCTTTTCACGGCCGACGGCTATTTCTACGCTGGCAAGACGATCGACTCACTGACGCTCATCGCGGGCATGCTCAAGAAACTGCCATCCGTGGCGCGCGTCGTGGTAGTGCCCTATGTGAGCGAGGACCCGGTGATCGGCGGCATTGCCCACGCCGTGCCATTCGCCCAATTCGGCCGGAGCGCGGCTCCGCTGTCGTTCGAACAACTGCCATTCGATCATCCCTTGTATGTGCTTTATTCGTCGGGCACGACCGGCGTGCCCAAGTGCATCGTGCACGGCGCCGGCGGTACCCTCCTGCAGCACCTCAAGGAGCACTTGCTGCACACCGACGTCAAGCCCGATGACCGGTTGTTTTTCTTCACGACCTGCGGCTGGATGATGTGGAACTGGCTCATGAGCGGTCTCGCTGCGGGAGCGACACTCATTCTTTATGACGGCTCGCCGCTGCACCCGGGGCCCGGTGTGCTCTGGGAGATGGCGGCTGACGAGGGCGTCACGATCTTCGGCACGAGTCCGAAGTACCTCGCGGCGCTCGAGAAATCCGGCTACCGGCCGCGGGACCGCCACAGCCTCGCCGTGCTGCGCACCATGCTGTCCACCGGATCCCCGCTCGCACCCGAGCAATTCGATTTCGTTGCCGACGCCATCGGCCCGGATGTCCAGCTCGCCTCGATTTCCGGCGGCACCGATATCGTTTCCTGCTTCGCGCTCGGTAATCCGCTGCTGCCCGTGTACCGCGGCGAATTGCAGTGCTGCGGCCTCGGCATGAAGGTCGAGGTCCGTGACGATCGCGGCCGGCCGGTCACGGGTGAGCGCGGCGAACTGGTATGCGCCGCGCCATTTCCTTCGATGCCGCTCGGTTTCTGGAATGACCCGGATGGCAGCCGTTACCACGCCGCCTACTTCGAGCGCTTCCCGGGTGTCTGGCACCACGGCGACTATGCGCTGCTGACCGAACGCGGCGGCCTGGTGATTCTGGGCCGTTCGGATGCCGTGCTAAACCCAGGCGGCGTGCGCATCGGAACTGCCGAGATCTACCGCCAGGTCGAACAGCTCGATGAGGTGATGGAGAGCGTGGTGGTCGGCCAGGACTGGCACAATGACGTGCGTGTCGTCCTGTTCGTGCGCCTGCGTGAGGGTCTTGTGCTCGACGAGGCGCTGCGCGACCGCATTCGCCGCCAGATCCGCACCAACACCACAGCACGGCATGTACCAGCAGTAGTACTTCAGGTGCCGGAGGTCCCGCGCACGATCAGCGGCAAGGTCGTCGAGCTTGCCGTGCGCGAAACGATCCACGGCCGCCCGGTGAAGAACACCGACGCGCTCGCCAATCCCGAGGCGCTCGAGCATTTCCGCAATCGGCCAGAGCTGCAGGTCTAAGCCGCATGCCAGGTCCCACACCGCTGACAGAGCGTTGCCAGACCCTGCTCGGTGCCCAGGGACAATCGCTTGATGCAGCGCAACGCCAGGTGCTGACCCGTCTCGAAGACCTGCGGCGGCGGCTCATCGCGAGACAGACGAGCCC
>JANPCY010000084.1:0-3307 GCA_031431175.1 Steroidobacteraceae bacterium
ATACCGCCGCGCCGCAAAGGCATCTTGACCGAGAGCGCAACTCGTATGGCTTGTGGTGCAATCGCCGTAGATCGAGAGCAAATTGCTTCGCGCCGGGGGCAATATATGCACATTGGACATTGCAGCTCTCCACGCACAGGAAACCGACGCTGTTCGCGCGACTGATATCTTGTTGGCGCCGCAGTCATTTCAAGCGGTTTTGGAGAAATCGATGCAAGAACTGCAGGGAAAACCGCCACCCGAGACGCGTAGCTTCGTCATGAATCAGACGATGCTGCGGATCAAGGATCCAGCGCGATCACTGCCCTTTTACACCGACGTGCTGGGTATGACGTTGCTCAAGCAGCTCGACTTTCCGGCGATGTCGTTCTCGCTGTACTTTCTTGGCTACCTGCGCGAGCCGGTATCGAGCGTTCCTGTGGATCCGGTCGAGCGCACCGCCTACGTCTTCCGCCAGGCCGCCCTGCTCGAATTGACGCACAACTGGGGCACCGAATCTGAACCCGGATTCACGGGCTACCACAATGGCAACAAGGACCCGCGAGGGTTTGGGCACATCGGAATCAGCGTTCCGGATGTCTACGCCGCGTGCGAACGATTCGAGCGGCTGGGCGTACCTTTCGTCAAGAAGCCTGCTGACGGAACGATGAAGGGCCTGGCCTTTGTCGCCGACCCCGATGGTTACTGGATCGAAATTCTGTCCGCCGCGAGCGCAGTAGTCGTCCTGCGTCCCTAGGCCGGATCAGCAAGGGACAGCGCCATTCACGCTGCGCACGCCAGGCTCATTGGCGAAGGCCCGTGGCGAAACGCCGAATTCCTGCTTAAAGCGACGGCTGAAGTGCGTCACATCGTTGAACCCCGCTGACAGCGCGATATCCGCGACTTTGCGCCGATTGGTTGCCGGGCTCGCGAGCTCCTGGCGGCAACGCTGAAGCCGCTCGCGGATGATGTATTGCCCGACGCTGGTACCAATACCGGCGAACAGCCAATGCAGATACCGCAGGGAGATTCGACTTGCCTTGGCCACCCTGATCGGCGTCAGGTTGGGGTCTGTCAAATGTTGCGCAATGAATCGATAGACGTGCTCAAGGTGCATTTCCCGCTGCGATTCAGGCGGCCGCGACACGGTGATCTGCTGTGAATTGACCAACAGGCCGATGGTCGTCTCTATCAGAGCGTCGCAGTTATTGAATCCGCCAACCATCCTGCGCGGCGACAACGCGGCCAGATACTGCGCGAGCAGCCGACCCCCATCCGACTGCGGCCGAATCAGGCGATTGATTGACTGCCAGGAAGTCGGAAGCCAGTTTCGAAAACGCGCAAGCGGCAACAACACGGAGATCTTGTGGAGTCGCTGCATGACCTGGAAATCCATCGGTTTGGTGCTGTCCCAGACGAAAATGTCGCCCCTTTCGAGTTCGACCTCTTCGCCTGCGAAACGGATCTTTTCGTATCCATCGAGCACCAACTGCAGTGCCAGAAAGTCATTCTCGTCCGCCAGCATTTCGGCGTGCCCACGGCTGGCGCTGCAGGGATCACAGATGCACTCCACAACCTTGAAGGCATCGAGTGACCGACTTTCGACGGTGGCGGAGAAGTTCATCGTCGATGGGAGCGCGGCCGACCAGCGGCCGAACACGGCGCTGAGTTCGACGTCCCACGCGTCGTACCGATGACGAGTGTCGAAAGCGTCCGTCGTCCAGGAGTTGTACGCACTCGCCACGGTCCCCTCCCACCGTGCCCCGCAGACTGCCCGACCAGAATCGCCTTCTCAACGGCCCGCGGCTGTGGCAGGAAGACTACGGTACCGATCAGATCTGTTCCACAGCCTAAACCGATCATTGCACTCATAGTCACATGTATTTGCACTATCGGCAACATTCTGGCAGAGACAATCCGCAGCGGTCTGTTCGTCCTTGGCCGCATCGGGTTGCGTCCCGAGCAATGCATTGGGCAACTATTGGCGGCAACATAGCTGTTGGTCAGCCCACGTCAGCACAGGGGAGATGGAAGATGTCGACGAAAACGACGAATAACTACCTCAGCAAGGCGCTCACGCAGGGCGAGTACGTACAGATTGACGCGGTGTCCTGGCAGCCTTTTCCGAAGGAGTTTTCGGAGGGCGGCATTCGCTGGAAACTTCTGCACGTGTCGCCGGAACTCGGCGCGTGGACGGCCGTATTCGATTGCCCTACTCACTCGTCGTTTGCCAGGCACATCCATATCGGACCCGGCGAATACCTGCTGACGAAAGGAAAGATGGAAGTGCGCGGTGGGTCCGAGGAAGGCGGCGCGACTGCACACGCGCTAAGCTACGGTTATGAGGCCTGTAATGCACGACACGACAGGACTTACTTCCCGGAAGCAAGTGAGTTCTACATGACGTTTCTGGGACCCCTGCAATTCATTCACGAAGACGGCCGACCGCTCGCGGTCGTGAGCTGGCAGCAAGCACAAGAACTGTGGCTCGCACAAACCGGAGCGAAGCAGTAGGTGATGCCATTCCGGGGCAGGATGGGTTGAAGCGGATCCTCCGGACACTTGAGGCGGCACTTGGTGAAGACAGGCTTCTCACTGGCAAAGCTGTGGCAAGCCGGGCCGAGTCGTGGTCCTCATCCATAAACTGCCGTGCCCTGGCGATCGCACTTCCCTGCTCAACCGACGAAGTCGCGGCGGTCCTTCGAATCTGCAATGACGAGGCGCAACCAGTAGTCCCCTACGGAGGCGGAACCGGCCTGGTTGCCGGGGCGATCGCCGGACCCCATGAGATCGTCTTGTCGCTCGAACGCATGCGGGCGATCGAGGACGTCGATGCCGTAATGCGGACCACGACAGTCCAGGCTGGTGCAACACTGGAGTCCGTGCAGCAGGCGGCCGCCAAGGCGGACCTCTATTTTCCGCTCGACCTCGGCGCGCGCGGAACTGCGACTATCGGCGGCAATCTGGCGACAAACGCAGGCGGTAATCGCGTGATCCGCTACGGAATGATGCGCGACATGGTGCTGGGGCTTGAGGCGGTGCTCGCCAACGGCACGGTACTGACAAGCATGAACCGCCTCATCAAGAACAATGCTGGCTACGATCTCAAGCAGCTTTTCATTGGAACCGAGGGCACTCTTGGTGTAGTGACTCGCGCCGTGCTCAGGCTGCGCGAGCACTGGAGCAGCCAGATGGTCGCACTCGTCGCGACAGACGAGTTTGGCAAGCTGCCGCTCATGCTCAAGTCTCTGGACAGGAGACTCGGTGGCACTTTGAGCGCCTTCGAGGTGATGTGGCCTGAATTTTACGAGCTGGTCACGACGCCACC
>JANPCY010000085.1:0-1876 GCA_031431175.1 Steroidobacteraceae bacterium
CGCCAGCCCCGCCGGGTGCGGAGGACCCTGGAAGTCGGAAACGAAGCGCAACACAACCTTCTTCGGCGCGTCCTGCGCAGCCGCCGGTTGGAGGTTCCCCCCGATCACGGCGAGCGCTGCGACTGCGCTGGCCAATGCGGCAATATTTCTACGCGAGTACCGTGCCATAAATAACCCCTCCGTCCTTTATGGTGCTCTATTGCGAATCAGCCCGGTGACCGTATCCCACGGATTGATCCAGCGTCAAGCATTCTTCACGGCGTTGCGCTGCAACATTGCACCGCAAGCGAGGATGCAGGTAGATTGCCGTTCTGGAGGATTGCCATGAAACCCACGTTCGCCGCCGTTACCATCGCTGCCTTGCTTGGCGCTTGTGCCTCAGTGCCGCCCGAATCCCTGCGCGCCACGGCGCAACTGCAGCCGACCAAGGGCAGCAAGACCTTCGGCGAAGCGACCTTCGAGGAAGCCGACGGAAAAATCCACGTGGTGATCTACATGCAGGGCCTCAAGCCGGGCCAGGAGCATGGCTTGCACATCCACGAAGTCGGAGACTGTAGCTCTGGCGACGGCATGAGCACCAAGGGGCACTTCAATCCGTTTGGCAAGGCGCATGCGCACGCGGGCACGCCGGAGCGCCACGCAGGCGATCTGCCGTCGCTCAAGGCGGGCAAGGACGGCCGCGCCAAGGTGGACGCCATGCTCGACGTCATCACAATCGCGGCCGGGACGGGAAGCATCGTCGGCCGCGGCCTGATCGTGCACGCCGATCCGGACGACTACAAGACGCAGCCCACCGGCAACGCCGGCGCGCGGATCGCCTGCGGCGTAATCAAGGCGGGCTGAGCTGGTCGGCCGCGGCGTCGAACGCCGCTTTCGCACGGCGCATCAGGCTCGGGTGCAGCACGCCGAGCTTGGGCGTCTGGCCGTAAGGCGCGCCTGCCGGAACGGCGAACCACTCGTCATTGAAATCGAGCTCGAACGTTTCGCCGAAATTAAATTTAGTCGGGTAGCTCAGGCCGGTGGCTTCATAGGCAGCCTGATCGGCAGGAGTAATCGCGAACTCTCCGGCGTAGAGCCTATCGACCTTCTGGCTCGTTCCATACGCCACTTCGACCACCGGATGTCCCTGGTTTTCGCCGATCCGCAACACTAACGCCGGACGGGCCTTCGGGCCGGGCGCGGAAAGCTGGCCTCGAGGATAGCGGCACCAGACAATGTCCCCGGGGCTGGGTGCGGAAAACCACCCCGGACCGGCCAGCTCCATCAGAAGAGGCTCTTGGTGACCTTCATCCGCCCGGGGGGCTGAATCCCCCTGATTTCATCCATTTGTTGCCGGGTGAGCGGGCCGTTGTCCGCCTCGTAACGGGGTAGCGTTTGCCGCGCGAGATTGGCGAGCGCGACATGGACGACCTGCGTCTCAGACAATCCAAGGGCCTGGGCGAGCCGGGTGGTGGTCTTGCGCGTGACGCCGTAGGCGGTGTCCCTGTCCCGATAACGGAGCAGGACGCCGCTGGCGGTAGGTTGCTTGCGTTTGCTCGCGGTACTCTTTGCGCGCATGATCGTAGACTCAGTTGACCATTGATATCATTATTATATCAGCGAAAGCGGCGCTGATGGGTCCGCGGGCCGGAACGGAACTACGAATTCAGTGTTTTTCTAGAACTCGATCGCCTCGGCGATCGCCTTGATGCCGGCGGCGGCGCCGGCGTCGTCGGCATCGCCGCCGGGCGCGCCGGAGACGCCGATCGCGCCCACCAGGGAACCGCGCGCTTCAATCGGCAGCGCGCCGCCGATGGCGAGCACGCGCGGCTGGCTGCGCAGGCCGCTCATCGGCATGCCGGCTTGCGTTTCCTTGGCGACCTGAGACGTTGGAATC
>JANPCY010000086.1:0-2952 GCA_031431175.1 Steroidobacteraceae bacterium
GCCGAGATTGCGCAGAGCCGCCGCGACTGCGGGCGCCTGATCGGTGTGGATCCCGCCTGCTTTGCTTATCCGTTTGGCCAGTTCGACGACGTGACGACGGACTGCGTGCGCCAGGCGGGATTCACGATCGGTTGCACATCCGATCCGGGCCTGGCCTGGTCGGATCGGGATCCATTGCGCCTGCCGCGGCTCGCGGTCGGGAACTGGTCGGGCCGGCGGCTCGAAAACCTGCTTCGCTGGTACTGGTTCGCATGAACCTGAACCTGCCCTACAGCCAGCATGGCGTGCCCCGACTCTCGGTAATCACGATCTTCCTGAATGCGGAACAATATCTCGACGAGGCCATCCAGAGCGTACTGGCGCAGACCTGGCGCGAATGGGAACACGTGCTGGTGGACGACGGTTCGACCGACGGCAGCACGCAGATCGCAAAACGATACTGTGAACGATTCCCAGACTGCATCCGATACCTCGAGCATGCATCACACGGGAATCTCGGAATGAGCGCCTCGCGAAACGCCGGCGTGGCCGTTGCCCGCGGCGAATATGTGGCGTTCCTCGATGGCGACGACGTCTATATGCCCGAGCGGCTGGAACGGCACGCCGAGGTAATCGCAGGGCATCCCGGAATCGCCATGGTCCAGAGCTGTCTCGACTACTGGTCGAGCTGGGCAGGGCCACTTGCAAGGCAGGCTGATGAGCCGGAGCTCCCGCCATTCGGCGATTTCTGCGGTATCGTGGCGCCGCCGGCCCTACTGTTGTTGCTCTTGAAGACGCATGGCGCGACCATGCAGGGTACCTGCAGCCTGACGATTCGCCGCGACCTGTACCTGCAGTTCGGCGGGTGTGAGATTCTTTTCCGCGGCCTCTTCGAGGACCAGGTGTTGGTCTCCAAGCTCTACCTCGAATGTCCGGTATTTGTCATGCCCGACCAGCTCGCGCGCTATCGAATGCATCCGGATTCGTCGGTCGGTCGGGTTGGATCTGCCGGCCTCCGTGCTGCCCGGCGCGGCTACCTGGAGTGGCTGGAGAGCTATATTCAGGTGCGACCGGAGGCAACCCCAGAGGTGCGGCAAGCGCTGCGCCGGACGCTAATTGAATATCGCCACCCGAGGCTATGGGCACTGCACAATGCGCCGGCAGCGCTGCTGGCTCTGCTGCGGCGTGCAGCCTACGCATTGCTGCCGGATGCAGTCGCGGCCCCGGTCGGCGTGTGGTGGCGGCGGCGCAAGCGGATGAACATGGAACGACTGCTGGCGCGCGCGAGGGAAAAGCTTCCATGAACCGGCGTCTGCGCCAATCGCTGCTGAAACTGATGCGGCCTCATCCCTGGGTTGTTCCGGCGCTCGTGACGCTGGGCATCCTGGCGTCGCTTGCCGAGGGCATCGGAATTGGCCTGCTGATCCCGGTGCTCGACGATGTCATGAAGACTGGACCCGCCGCCTCCGGGACGGCCGGACCGCTGGCACAACGGCTCGGTGAACTGACTGCATGGATTCCAGCGGACTACCGCTTGCCAGTGCTTTCGCTTTTCATCCTGCTGTTGATCGCGGTAAAGACGGTGCTGCTCATTTCGCATACTGCAGTGTCGGCGTGGCTCAACGGACGGGTCGCCCACGATTTGCGGGTCGCCGTCTTCGATCGAATCGTCAATGCCGACTACCTTTACGTGGCCGGCCTGGGTCAAGGGCACGTGATGAACCTGATCGAGAACCAGGCGGACCGCGCCGGTGAGGCGATGACGATATTCGGCGATTTTCTGGGCGCAACCTGTACCGCATTCGTATTCGTCATATTGCTCGCGCTGCTGTCCTGGCAACTGACGCTGATCGTGCTGGCGGTCGTTTTGCCCGTGTCATTGTTCGTGCGGATGATGACTAAGCGCTCGCACCGCCTAGGCGCCCGACTGATGCGCGCGTACACGGACTTTTCGACGCGTGCGATTGAGATCATCCATGCCGTGCGGACGATCCGGTTGTTTGGCGCCGAGGCGATCGAAGCCCGACAGCTTGAGGCCGCCTCTGACAGAGTGCGCCGCGCCGCGCTCAGCACCTCCCTGGTCACGGGCTCGATACAGCCTCTCGTGGAATTCCTCTATCTTCCTGTGTTTATTGCGGTGCTCGCCTTTGCGCTGAAGGCTGGCATCGGCCTGTCGAGCCTGTTTGCGTTTCTGGCGCTGCTTTACCGGTTGCAGACCCCGCTCAAGCGGCTCGACCACCTGCGCGTCGAGCTGTCATCACATGCGCCGGCAATCGAGGAACTGGAGCGGCTTTCGTCCGAGTCTGCGGATCATCCCACGCGCTCCGGTACAAGACCTGCTGGACCTTTGCGGGACAGTATCGAATTTGACCACGTATCTTTCGGGTATGCCGGTTCTGTCAGGCCCGCGCTCGATGACGTATCGCTGCGGATACGCCGCGGCGAGATTGTGGCGCTGATCGGCGCTTCGGGAGCGGGGAAATCTACGCTTGTCAATCTGCTGTGCCGGCTCTACGAGCCCGGCGCAGGCCGCATTTTGGTCGACGGCCAGCCGCTGTCGGAACTGGACACGGCGTCCTGGCGAAGGCGCATCGCGTTCGCCGGGCAGGATTCGGATCTGCTGCTGGGCACGGTGCGCGAGAACGTGGTCTTTGGTTCGCCGGATGCGTCGGAGGATCAGATCAGCGAGGCGCTGCGACTCGCTCATGCCGCGCAATTCATTGCCGAACTCCCCGGCGGGCTGGATGCTGAAGTTGGCCCGCTCGGCCGAAAATTGTCCGGAGGGCAGCGCCAGCGGATCGCGCTGGCGCGGGCCTTTATCCGGCAGCCCGACCTGTTGATACTCGACGAGGCGACCAACGCCGTGGACAACATTACGGAAGCGGAAATCCAGGCCGCGATCGATGTGCTGGCAGGACGCTGCACGATTGTAGTAAACGCCCACCGCCTGGCGACGCTGCGCCGGGCGGATTG
>JANPCY010000087.1:0-1778 GCA_031431175.1 Steroidobacteraceae bacterium
CGCCTTGTCCGCCGCGGCGAGCGCACGATCCACGCCGATCGCCGCTTCGATGACGCCCGGGCCGGTTTCCTCGTGCAGGCTCTCGATCGGAAAGTCCATGCGTTCAGCGGTTTCGTACAGGGCCCGGTAAAAATCACTCCAGACGCTGTTGCGGATCACCGAATAGCCGAACGAGTCCGGCGCGATTGGCCGCATATCCCGGTAGTTCTTCTCGCGCACGGAGTCCGGCGTCTCGGCGAATACGAAGAATTCGTATTCGAAACCGCAATAGGGCTCGAATCCCAGCTTGCGCCCACGCTCGAGGACCCGGCGCAGGAGGCCGCGCGGGCAGATCTGTTCCGCCTTCCCGGTGAATTCGCCCAGGAAGAACAGCATCGGCTCTTCCCACGGCAGCGCACGGCATGACTCGGGCAGCACCCGGACATTGGCATCCGGGAACGCCGTATGCCAGCCGGTGAATTTCACATTGTCGTAGAGCTGGTCCTTGCTGTCCCAGCCCAGCACGACATCGCAGAAGCCGAAGCCACTGGTAAGCGATGACTCGAATTTCGCGCGCGACATGTACTTGCCGCGCAGAATCCCGTCGATGTCGAAGGCGCCGACCTTGACGTGGGTCAGCCCGCGCTCGGCGACAATTCCGAGCGCGTCCTCTGCGCTCGCAACCTTGCGTGGATCCATCCGCAGCCCGCCGTCAGTGTGCCTTCTTGCCGCCGCTCATCGCGAATTCTTCTTCCGGGGACAACACCAGCTTGTGACGGCCGATGATCGCGAAGTACAGAAGGCCCAGCGCATACCAGCCCGCCGTCGCGTAGACACCGACCCGGTAGACCGGGTCCTGCAACTGGTAGTAGATCGTCACTACGGCGACCACCACCGTCACGAATGCGCCCGGTACGCCGAGCGGGCTCCGGTACGGCCGCTCGATATTCGGCAGATTCCGGCGCAGCAGGATGAACGACAGTCCCTGCATCGCGTAGGAGATCATCGCGCCGAACACCGCCATGTTGAGCAGCGTTCCGCCGATCACCGCGCCGCGATTTTCCTCGCCGGCCACGATCCAGACGATCATCATAGTCACGAAGCCCATCGCGGTGCCCGTGTAGAGCGCCATGTGCGGCACCTTGTGCTTGCCGTCGGTCAGCGACATGAAGGGCAGGTAGTAGCCCGCGCGCGACAGCGAGTAGATCTGCCGTCCGTAGGCATAGATGATCGTGTGGAAGCTCGCGATCAGGCCGATCACCGCGAGGAAAGCCAGCAGCTTCGCGGTGCCGGTTCCAAAGATGACGCGGAAGCCATCCAGCAGTGGCTCGCCCGAGGTGGCTAGCGAGAAGGCGCCGTGCATCTTGTCCGCATCGGGGGAACCGACGCCGGAGTTCAGGAAGGTGATCAGCAGCGCCGAAATCATAAGCGTCGTCATGCCGTAGATCAGGCCTTTTGGCATGTCGCGCTTCGGGTCGTCGGACTCTTCCGCAGCGAGCGGCAACTGCTCGATCGCGAGGAACAGCCAGACTGCGAATGGCAACGACGCCAGCGCGCCGGCAAAACCGAATGGCAACCAGCTTCCACCGCCTTCAGTCAGTTCCATTGCGCTGCCGTCCTCGCCGACACCGATGTTGAGCGCCCAGCGGTCGAAGTCAAAATGCGGGATCGCGCTGACCCAGTAGATCACGAGGATCGCGAGCGCGCCCAAGGTCACAATGACGGACACTTTGAACGACAACTCGACGCCGCGCAGGTTCAAGAACAGGAACACGAGGTAGGAACCGACCCACCACAAC
>JANPCY010000088.1:0-2963 GCA_031431175.1 Steroidobacteraceae bacterium
CGATCACGGACTGTTGCGCCTCGCCGAGGGTGACCAGGTCATGGAGACCTTTACCCGGCACATGGGCCTCAACGTGATCCGCGTGGATGTGGCCGAGCGGTTTTTTGCGGCGCTGGCGGACGAAGAGGACCCGGAGCGCAAGCGCAAGATCATCGGTGGCCTGTTCATTGAGGTCTTCGAGGAGGAGGCGCACCGGATCGCAGGTGTCGACTGGCTCGCCCAGGGCACGATCTATCCGGATGTCATCGAGTCCGCCGGAGCGAAAACCGGCAAAGCGCATGTCATCAAGTCTCATCACAATGTCGGCGGGCTGCCCGAGCGCATGAAGTTGAAGCTCCTCGAGCCGCTGCGCGAGCTGTTCAAGGACGAGGTGCGGCGCATCGGGGTCGAGCTCGGCCTGCCGCGCGAGATGGTGTACCGCCACCCGTTCCCCGGCCCCGGACTCGGCGTGCGCATCCTGGGCCGCGTGAATCGCGAGGCGGCGGATCTGCTGCGCCGCGCCGACGCGATCTTCATCGACGAATTGCGCGCTCACGACCTGTATGACCGCGTCAGCCAGGCGATGGCGATCTTCCTGCCGGTGCGCTCGGTTGCGGTCATGGGCGACGGCCGGCGCTATGACTGGGTGATCGCGCTGCGCGCGGTCGAGACCGTCGATTTCATGACCGCGCATAGGGCGCGGCTGCCCTACGACTTCCTTGATCACGTCGCCCGGCGCATCGTCAACGAGGTGAAGGGCGTGTCACGCGTCGTCTACGACGTGTCCGGCAAGCCGCCGGCGACGATCGAGTGGGAGTGAGTCGACTGACTATGGGGTTCGTTTAGAACAGATCCCACTGCGCGTATCAAGTGACGACATCAGTTCTGACAAGAAGACGTCGCAATAGTCGCAGGCATGGCCTTGGTCTACAAAGGCTCGCAGCACAGTGATCCCAGACCGGTCCGGCTGCAGCTTTACGACCTCAGTTGCGCTTGCCCGGGCCTTCAGTCTCACGTATCCGCACTTCAACCCGACGCTGATCCGCTGCGTCACGGAGATCCAGGCCCTCGTCAAAAAATTTGTCCAGGCGCATTCCGGGATGCCGCGACCATGACGGGGGAAAAATCTGGCCGGGTGGGGTGATGTAGTTGACATCCTCCGCATGCCTTTGATGCATGAACCACAGGTAAGCGGCAAATCCGATCAGCGGAATTACGCAGGCAATGGTCGCAGCCACTTGCTTGCGCGAGCGAGTTGCCGTCCTGACATACAGAAAGATCGTGACACCCGCGATCAGAACCGCCAGTCCCTCCCCGAGTCTTGCCACCAGAGGCATGCCGGTGGCGAACACGATTGCGTCAGTCACCCACCTCAGCCACAACAATGCAGCAGCCGCACCCAGGGTGATGGCCGCGTTGGCAGACCACTGCCAGCGTGATCGCACTGACCGGCCTAGCAAGACCCAGAAGGCAAACCAGGGCGCCAGGACCAGAGTACCGAGCACCAGATTGGTGGCGACCGCAATCGGCTCGTTGTCTGGTGAACCAACCCATGCCGCGTATCCTGCGAAGCCTGCGCAGAGCAAGCCGCCCGCAAGTGACACGCCATACTCGCGATGCCTTGAACGCAAAGACTCCAGGTCCCGCCGCTCTGGCGCCAGCAACCCGGCGGCGGAGCGGATTCGAAGGTGGCTGTGGCCCACCTGCACTTGGCCATCCGGGAGCGCGACCGGCTGGGTCGGGTTTACCCGCTCACCTTGCAGGATGAGACCGTTGACCGTATTCAGGTCGGTGATCCGCACGCTTCCATCTTCGTGCAATGAAAGTGAGGCGTGCCTGGCAGCAGCGTACGGATCGTTGATGACGATATCGCAGGCAACGTCTCGGCCAATCACCAATGGGGAACCCGAAAGCGTCAGTTGCAATCTCTGCCGGGAAATCATCTTGCCGTGAGAGTCCAGTACGTCGACAAGTATCATCGCGTCCATCGCATCGCCCCGAGAAACCGGCTGGAAACGTCCATCGCGGCGGCGTAGTCCACGCCACGCAGGGTCATGGTGCTGACGAAGCCTTGCTGCGGTTGATTCAGGCTGGTGACAATCAACGTAACGTCATACAGGCCGTCATACATCCGGTAGCTACGGGCACACAGCGTGACATGGCTCTTGAAGTGATTCAGGTTGACGGTGCCGCTTTTGCAGGCAAACGGGCTGACGTGCTGCGCGGACCCAGTCATGGGCGCCGCTGCCGCGGCCACACGGTGCAACTGTTTGGCGAACCGCAGCGCACTGAGTCCATTGGCGACCAATACTTTGTGGCTGAACTGGAGATCCCCGGTCACCAGGCCCGGCTCGACGGACAAGGCCACGTTTGCCCTGCAACTGACGCTCTGCAGGAGGATCGACCTGGCGGGTGGTGCTCCAACTGCGGCGGTGCAGTCGATGAATGGCGCGAGCTCCGCCGGCAGCGCATAACCTGCGGTCGTCTGGGTGGGGAAGCTGCTGGGCAATGCTGCCAGCAATGCTCCTTGATGAGTCCAGAGTTGTCTTGCAATTTCGAGCCGGGTCGCGCCGGGAGCCAACGGTGTCTTGGCTTTTTCGAGCAGGGGCGCGACAAACTCGCTGGGAACAAGAAAGCTGACGAGCTGGCCAAGGTTTGAGATCGAGACATTGATGCCAAACACGCGTCCCCTGCTGTCGAGCGCGGGACCGCCCGACATTCCTGCATTCATGGACCCGGCATAGTGCAGCTTTGGAGTGAACTCGTTATCAAGCCGGCCGTTGGCAATGCCTTCGGTGATGACGAGGCCGAGATTCAGGGGAAAACCGACGGCGTAGGCACGATCTCCCTTTGGCGGCATCGCAGATCGAAGTTGCAGTGCCGGCGGTGCAATCGTTTCGGCGCGGATTACGGCGAGATCATGCGCCACGTCGATGGCCAGTAGTTCTACAGTACCGACGCTGCCGTCATCGGTGGAGTACTCC
>JANPCY010000089.1:0-3868 GCA_031431175.1 Steroidobacteraceae bacterium
TCGATCCCGACAGTGATATCGCCGCGCCGATGATCGCGACCGGCGTGCGGCCGCGGGTCGCGATCCTGCGTGAGCAGGGTGTCAACAGCCAGGTCGAAATGGCGGCGGCATTCGACCGCGCCGGATTTTCGCCCGTGGACCTGCACATGACCGACCTTCTGCAGGGTGGCGAGCGGCTCGACGAATACCACGGGCTCGTAGTCTGCGGTGGCTTCAGCTATGGCGACGTGCTGGGGGCAGGCGAGGGCTGGGCGAAGTCGATCCTGTTCAATGACCGCGCGCGCGAGCTGTTCGCCGGCTGGTTCCGGCGCAGCGACAATTTCACCCTCGGAGTGTGCAATGGCTGCCAGATGCTCGCAGCGCTCTCTGCACTGATCCCGGGTGCCGGGTGCTGGCCGCGCTTCGTGCGCAATCGTTCCGAGCAGTTCGAGGGCCGCCTGTCGCTGGTCGAAATCGGCGAATCGCATTCGTTATTCTTCGCCGGGATGGCGGGTTCAAGGTTGCCGATCGCCGTCGCGCACGGCGAAGGTCGCGCCGAATTCAGGACTGCCGCGGATGAGCAGCTGGCTGCGGCACTGACAGTCATGCGCTTCGTCGACAATCGCGGGGCGGTCGCGACGCGCTATCCGGCCAACCCGAATGGCTCCGTACAGGGAATTGCAGGGCTTGTTTCGGAAAATGGCCGCGTCGCGATCATGATGCCGCACCCGGAACGCGTGTTTCGCCGCGCGCAGAACTCGTGGCACCCGGCCGGGGCCGGCGAGGACAGCGGCTGGATGCGGATCTTCCGCAACGCGCGGGTCTGGCTAGGCTGAGTGACCTGGATCGGGACCGCGGGTGGGCAGGGGCGTGACCTTTGATGCGGCGTCTTCGGCAAAATAGCGCCGGACCATCATCGCCTGTTGCAGGCGGCCGCGGCGCACATAGGCCTGGTACAGCAGGTCCTTGGTGACCTCAAGCAGCACGCCGGCCTGGAAATTGTCGATCATCGGCGGCCCGGACCTGCCTTGTGCATCCCCTTCGAACAGCACCTTCTTGACGACGGCGAAGGAATCGTCGTCAAGTTCGGCCAGCCGCCGGATATTCGCGAGTTCATCATAGAGTTGCAACTTGCCGTCCTCGCCGAGGTCGGCAAACACGCATTGCGCGACGCGCCGGCACATCGAGGCGAATGCGTTGTAGCAGGCGGCCGAGAAGCAGGCGAGTGCTTCCTTGAACAGAAGCTCGGCGTCTTCCGGCAGGTGGGTAAAGCTGAATTTCTCGCGCGACCGTTCCAGCTCGATGAAATTCGGCGCGAGTTCGACACGGCTGCCCGCGTAGAGCTTGACCGCGAAGCGCAGGAATATCGGGGCGTTGCAGGCCTCGCAACGATAGACGAGACCTACCTGGCTCGGCTTGTGCAGCTGCAAAACGTTGAAGTCGGGTACCGAGACGGGAGTGATGTGCGCGAGCACCTGGCAATGCGGACAGTGCAGCGCCAAGCCACTGTCCTGGTCATGGTGCAAGCGACCCGCAGAGTCGATGGATACGGCCATGCCTGTCCCCCGCTGGCTATCCGGATGATTCCAGTCTAGCGGAAATGCCGCGGCAGGGTCAGGCGTGCAGTGGCTTGTAGCGCAGGCGGTGCGGCTGGTCGGCCTGCTCCCCCTTGCGCTGCCGCAGGTCGGCCACGTAGTCCTGGTAGTTGCCCTCGAACCAGGTGACCTCACTGTTGCCCTCGAACGCCAGGATATGCGTGGCAATGCGGTCGAGGAACCACCGATCGTGCGAGATCACGACGGCGCAGCCCGGAAAATTCAACAGCGCCTCCTCGAGTGCGCGCAAGGTCTCGACGTCGAGGTCATTGGTCGGTTCGTCGAGCAGCAGCACGTTGGCGCCGCTCTTCAGCAGTTTCGCGAGGTGCACGCGATTGCGCTCGCCGCCGGAGAGTTCACCGATGTGCTGCTGCTGCTGGTTGCCGCGGAAATTGAAGCGGCCCACATAGCCGCGCGATGAGGTCTCGTAATTGCCGACCTTGATCATGTCGAGCCCGCCGGAGATTTCCTGCCAGACAGTCTTGCCGTCGTCGAGGATGTCGCGTGTCTGGTCGACGTGCGCGAGCTTGGCGGTCGGCCCGATCCGGACGCTGCCCGCATCCGGCTGCTCCGTGCCGATCAGCATCCGGAACAGAGTGGTCTTGCCGGCGCCATTCGGCCCGATGATGCCGACGATGCCGCCGGGTGGCAGCCGGAATGACAGGCCGTCAAACAGCAGTCGGTCGCCATAGGCCTTGCGGAGCTTCTCGACTTCGATGACCAGATCGCCGAGTCGCGGGCCGGGCGGGATGTAGATCTCGTTGGTCTCGTTGCGGGCCTGGAATTCCACCGAGGACAACTCCTCGAACTGGCGCAGGCGGGCCTTGCTCTTGGCCTGGCGCGCCTTCGGATTCGCGCGCACCCATTCGAGTTCGTGGGCGAGCGTCCGGCGCAATCCTTCCTGCTGCTTTTCCTCCTGCGCGAGCCGCTGCTCCTTCTGCTCGAGCCATGAGGAGTAATTGCCTTGCCAGGGAATGCCGAAGCCACGATCGAGCTCGAGTATCCAGCCCGCGACGTTGTCGAGGAAGTAGCGATCGTGGGTCACGCAGATCACGGTGCCCGGATATTGCTCGAGGAATTTCTCGAGCCATGCGACGGATTCGGCGTCCAGGTGATTAGTCGGTTCGTCGAGCAGCAGCATGTCGGGCTTTGACAGTAGCAGCCGGCACAATGCGACGCGCCGCCGCTCACCGCCCGATAGCTGGCTGATCTTTGCCTCCCAGGGCGGCAGCCGCAGTGCATCGGCCGCGACGTCGAGCTGCCGTTCGAGGTTGTGTCCGTCGACGCTGGCGATAAGCGCCTCGAGTTCGCCCTGTTCCTTCGCCAGGCGATCGAAGTCGGCGTCAGGCTCGCTGTAGGCGATGTAGACCTGCTCGATGCGCGTGAGCGCATCCTTCACCGGCTGCACAGCCTGCTCGACGATCAAGCGGACGTCGCTGTCCGGGTCGATTTGCGGTTCCTGCGGCAGCAGGCCGATCTTGATGCCGGGTTGCGGGCGGGCCTCGCCTTCGATCTCCTGGTCGATGCCGGCCATGATCCGCAGCAATGTCGACTTGCCCGAGCCATTGAGGCCCAGCACGCCGATTTTTGCTCCCGGAAAGAATGACAGCGAGATGTCGCGCAGGATGTGGCGCTTGGGCGGCACGACCTTGCCGACGCGAATCATCGTGTAGATGTACTGGGCCATGGCTCGATATTCTTGCGCGCTTGTCAGGGGGCGGCGGATTATCTGCGAAGCGCAGCCGTGCCGCCAGCGGGGAGCAAAGCGACGCTGTGCTAGGCTTCGGTCGGTTTCCTCGCGCGTGGCGGCTGTCTTGGCGAACACCGGCGGAACGGGCACTTGTATCGTCGTCGGCGAGCGCATCGCGCGCTACGCCTTCGGCGATGGCCATCCGTTTGGATCCGACCGGCACGACGTATTCGTCCGCGAACTTGCGGCGGAGGGTCTCGACCGCCGGGTGCAGACGCTCGCGCCACGCGCTGCGACCCGCAGCGAACTCGAGCTGTTTCACCTGCCGGCCTACATCGATTTGGTCCAGGCGCGCTCCCTGACCGGCGAAGGATTCCTGGATGCCGGTGATACGCCGGCCCGGAAAGGCATCTACGAGGCCGCCTGCGATGTCGTCGGCGCATCCCTGGTCGCTACCGAGGCACTGATGACGGGTCAGGCCAGGCGCGCATTCGTGCCGATCGCAGGACTGCATCATGCCTCGCGTGGCCATGCCGCCGGTTTTTGCGTCTTCAACGATTGCGGCGTCGTCGCTGAGCACCTGAAGAAGGCGCATGGCCTCACG
>JANPCY010000090.1:0-2532 GCA_031431175.1 Steroidobacteraceae bacterium
CTACCACGAGGCCGGCCATGCCATCGTCGGCATGAGCCTGCCGGAACACGACCCAGTCTATAAGGTAACGATAATCCCGCGCGGCAGAGCGCTGGGCGTCACGATGTTCCTGCCCGAGGAGGACCGCTATAGCTACAGCAAGCGCCGCCTTGAGAACCAGATCGCGAGCCTGTTCGGCGGACGCATCGCTGAGGAGCTGCGCTTCGGCCCGGAAGCGGTGACGACAGGCGCGTCCAATGACATCGAAAAGGCGACCAATCTCGCGCGCAACATGGTGACCAAGTGGGGACTGTCGGAGAAGCTCGGCCCGCTGTCGTACATGGAGGAGGCCGGGGAGGTGTTCCTGGGTCACTCGGTCACGCAGCACAAGCAGATTTCGGACGAGACGGCCCATGTCATCGATGAGGAAATCCGCCATGTCATCGACATGGCCTACGCCCATGCCCGCAAGATCCTGGTCGAGAACCGCGACAAGCTCGACATCATGGCCGCGGCGCTGATCAAGTACGAAACAATCGGCGAGGACCAGATCAAGGACATCATCGCGGGTCGCGAGCCGAGGCCGCCGCAGGACTGGGAAGAGACGGCGGCGCCTTCCAGCGGACGCGCCGCGGCCCAGCCGGAGCCGGTCATCGGCCCGCCGGCCAGCCAGACCTGAAGCCAGCTGGCGGAGCCGACCGTAACCGCAGTGCGTGCCCGCACTTGCCGTTTACCGTCGCTGCCGCCAACATCCTGCCCCGATGCGCCTGCAGTGCGGCCGCCACACTTTGAACCTGGACATTCCCGTCGTCATGGGCGTGCTCAACGTGACACCTGACTCCTTTTCCGACGGCGGGCGATTTGCCGAGCTGCCGGCCGCCCTGGCACAGGCGGAACGGCTGGCGGGCGAGGGTGCGGCGATCATCGACGTCGGCGGCGAGTCGACGCGGCCAGGCGCGGCGCCCGTGGATGTTGACGAAGAACTGCGGCGCGTGATTCCGGTGATCGAAAAGCTTGTCGAACGACTGGCATTGCCGGTCTCCGTGGACACCTGCAAGCCTGAGGTGATGCGTGCTGCGATTGCAGCAGGTGCGTCGATGATCAATGACGTCACGGCGTTGCGCGCGCCGGGCGCGGTCGAAGCCGTGGCGGAATCGAGTGTCGCGGTCTGCCTGATGCACATGCAGGGCGAGCCCCGGACAATGCAGAACGAGCCTCGCTACACGGATGTGCTGGTGGAAGTGCGGGATTTCCTGCGCGGCCGCGTAGCCTGTTGCGTCGAGGCCGGCATATCGGTGTCCCGGCTCGTCATCGATCCCGGTTTCGGATTTGGCAAGACCCTGGAGCACAATCTCGAATTGCTGCGTCGCTTGCCGGAGCTCGTGGCGGACGGACAACCGGTGCTGGCGGGGCTTTCGCGCAAGAGCATGATCGGAAAATTGACGGGTCGCGTGGATGGCGAGCGCCTGGGCGGGAGCCTGGCACTTGCGACATTGGCGATACTTTCCGGCGCGCGAATCGTGCGTGCGCATGATGTTGCACCGACCGTCGACGCCATCCGGATCATCGCCGCGCTGGGCCGCCGGCACGGAGGTCCGTGATGGCCAGGCGATACTTTGGAACTGACGGCGTCCGCGGGCGCGTTGGCACCCATCCGATGACGGCGGAATTCGCGCTGCGGCTCGCGGGTGCCGCCGCGCGCGTGATTTCTCCGAATGGCGGCCGGGTGCTGGTCGGCAAGGACACGCGGCTGTCGGGCTACATGTTCGAGTCGGCCCTGGAGGCCGGATTCGTCGCGGCTGGTGTCGACGTGCTGTTGGCCGGTCCGCTCCCGACCCCAGGTATTGCCTACCTGGTCCAGCGCCTTGATTGCGATTTCGGTGCCGTCATCAGCGCCTCGCACAATCCCTTCGACGACAATGGCATCAAGTTTTTCGATCGTTCCGGCGCCAAACTGGCAGACGAACTCGAGGAAGCGATTGAGTCGCATCTCGACGAGCCAGCGCTTACGCTGGAATCCGGGGCGCTCGGCCGCGCGACCCGGGTGGACAGCGAGAGGAGCCTGTACCAGGCCTTTTGCGTGTCGACGCTGCCGGTTGGATTGACGCTCAGCGGCATGAAGCTGGTCATCGACTGCGCCAATGGCGCGGGCTACAAGGTTGCCCCCCGCGTCCTGTCGGACCTTGGCGCCGAGATCGTGCCGATCGGCTGCTCGCCAAACGGGCGCAACATCAATGATGGATGTGGCTCAACGAGTCCGGGCCTTCTGAAGCTCACGGTATCGGGTGTGCGCGCGGACGCAGGCATCGCGCTCGACGGCGACGGCGACCGGGTTGTCATGGTGGATCACCTGGGCCGCAGCCTGGACGGCGACCAGCTGCTTTACGTGCTGGCGAGGGCGCGGCTGGCGTCCGGGAACCTGAAGGGACCCGTGGTCGGTACCGTGATGACGAATCTGGGACTCGAGGTTGCGCTAACGGAACTGGGCGTCCCGTTCCTGCGGGCCGCGGTCGGCGACCGCAACGTGTTGCAGCTACTGCGAACCCATGGGGG
>JANPCY010000091.1:0-5325 GCA_031431175.1 Steroidobacteraceae bacterium
CCGATCTTGTCGACGTGCTCGAATGCGACTGATTCAAGCCACGCAATGCCGATGTGGATGCGATCCGTATCAGTGCGGCCTGGCAGCCTCAGTTCCTTGCCTTTGGGAGCGCCCGTACCGACGAATACTGCATCGAAACCGCCCTGGTCCAGCAGCTTTCGCATGCTCACGATGGGCGAATCCAGGCGCAGGTCGGCTCCCATACCGATGACGTAGCCGATCTCCTCGTCCAGCACCTGCGCAGGCAGCCGGAATGAAGGAATATTGGTGCGCATCAGGCCGCCGGCGATTGCGTATTGCTCGAAAATCACGACTTCGTAACCGAGCGGCAGCAGATCGTTGGCGACGGTGAGTGTCGCCGGGCCCGCGCCGATGCAGGCGACGCGCATGCCGTTCTTCTGCGCCGGCACTTTCGGCAGCCGGTGCGTAATGTCGTCGCGCAGGTCGGACGCAACGCGCTTCAGCCGGCAGATCGCAACCGGTTTCTCCTCGACCCTGCCGCGCCGGCAAGCCGGCTCGCAGGGCCGGTCACAAACCCGGCCGAGGATCCCGGGAAACACATTCGACTCGCGATTGACCATGTAGGCATCGGAGTATTTTCCGAGTGCAATCAGCCGGATATATTCGGGCACATCGGTATGCGCCGGGCAGGCCCACTGGCAGTCCACCACCTTGTGGAAATAGTCCGGATCACTGGTATCGGTCGGCTGCATGCGGATGCCAGTATAACGGGCGCAGGCCCGGCTTAACCTGCGACACGGCCCCGCCCGACCAGTTCCGCGATGCGGGTCGCTGTCAACAGTGCGCGCAGACCGTCTTCGCCCGAAACGACCGGCGGGCGACCCTGCTCGATGGCGTCGAGGAAGGACTCGATTTCGGCCAGCAGGGCGTCGCCCTGTTCAAAGCTGCGCTCCTCGACATCAACCTTTGGCACGACGCCCTCCTCGATCACCGCCGGACGGCGTACGACGGTCAGGAGTTTCTGCTGCAGGTCGATCGACAAATAGGCGTCGGTCTGGAAAACACGCAGCTTGCGCTCCGATTTCAGGCTGATGCGGCTCGCGGTCACGTTGGCGACACAGCCATTCTCGAAGCGAATGCGCGCATTTGCAATGTCGATCTCGTCTGTGAACACGGGCCCACCGGCAGCGTCGATCGATGCGATCGGTGAATGCACGACATTCTGGATCAGGTCGATGTCATGGATCATCAGGTCGAGCACGACACTGACATCCGTGCCACGCGGCTTGAATGGCGCGAGGCGGTTCGATTCGATGAAGCGCGGATTCACGAGTTCGCCCGCGACCGCAAGAATCACGGGATTGAAACGTTCGAGATGGCCGACCTGCAGCACGTGGCCGCCGCGGGCCGCCAGTGCGATGAGTTCGCGGGCCTCGGCTTCGGTCGCAGTGATCGGCTTCTCGACCAGCACATGCGCGCCCGATCGCAGGAAATCCCGCGCAACCGCATGATGCGTCGCGGTCGGGGTCGCAACGCTGATTGCATCGGTGTGGCCGAGCAAATCGCGGTGGTCGGAGAATACGGCGACCCCGAGTTCGGTCGCGATACGTTCGCGCGCGGTGGCATCGGGATCGACAACACCCACCAGATCGCAACGCGGGATCGCCGCATATTTCTGGGCGTGGAATCGGCCCAGGTAGCCGGCGCCGATCACGGCACAGCGCAGCCTCTTCATTGTCAGGACCGGTGCTCCCGATTCCAGCGGCTGCGGCGGGCGAACCGCCCGGGCAGCAGCGCGCCATCGGGCTCCAATTCGTACGGCGGCCCGGGCCGCCACAGTTTGAGCATCGGCTTCCTGACCCCTGCCGGCCTGCGGAACGGGCGCCAGTATAGCCACCTTGCCGCAAGCCGGCGGCAGGGTCAGACTTAGTCAGATGGCCGCAAGCGGATTGTTTTCGAAGCACCTGAACAGGCTGTCGCCATTCTGGCGCCGGGAACTCGGCATCTTCGCGTTGCTGTTCGGCTTCGGGCTTCTCGTGATGCCCTTCCTGATCTATCTCGCGGGCGTCCTGACACTTGGGCCTTACGAAGGCGGACTGCTGAGGTTCCTCGGCTCGCTGGGGGGCGCCGTATTCACTGCGAAGCCATCGGCCTGGCTGCTCGTCATCGGGCCTTACCTGCTGTTCACTGCCATCCGGTTGCTCACACGGCCGTTCCGGCGCCAGGCCTGACCCCGATTCAGTTCACTGGTTGGCGGCTCGCGGCACTCGCCTCCCTGATGGCGCGGAATTCATTGCCCTGGTACCACTCAGGCCAGGTTTCCCGGTTGGCGACCCTGGCGCCGACCTCGAACAGCAGCTTGAGGTCTTCGATGGTTCCGCTGACGTCCCAGGACGCCTCGTATTGATCGCCGGGCTTGTGATACCGCGCAGCGTAGTACTCGTCGTAGCGCGCCAGTCCTGCCCCCGGAGGTCCATCGCGCAGCGTCGTGCCCGACTTGATATAGAGCGCCGGCACGCCGGCCTTGGCGAAATTGAAATGGTCGGAGCGGTAAAAATAGCCGGCCTCGGAGCGGCGATCCGGCATCAGCGTGCGGCCCTGGGACTTCGCGGCAGCCGCCAGCAAGTCCTCGAGCTGCGATGCTCCAAAGCCGATCACTTCCACGTCCTTGGCGCGGCCCAGCGGAACCAGCGCATCGATATTGATGACCGCTGCGGTCTTCTCCAGCGGCACCAGCGGCTGCTCTGCAAAGTGTTCGGATCCGATCAGGCCTGACTCCTCGGCCGTCACGGCCAGGAACATGACGGACCGCGACGGGCCCGGCACCATTTCCCGGAACGCCTGCGCGATCGTCAGGATGCCGCCGACACCGGTCGCATTGTCCACGGCACCGTTGAAGATCGTGTCACCGGTGAATGCCAGCGAGCGGCCCAGGTGATCCCAGTGCGCGACGTAAATGACGTACTCTTCCGGCCGGTCCTTGCCCGGCATGACACCCGCGACATTGGGTGACTTGGCGCGCCGGATTACATTGCGTACACCCCCGGTCGCAGTGACCCCCAGCGGCACCGGGCGAAAGCCGCGCTGCACGGCCGCGGTCTGCATCGTTGCGAGGTCCTGGCCAGCCAGTTCCATCAGCTGGCGCGCGCGGTCCTGCGTGATCCAGCCCTCAAGAGCGGTGCGGCCGGCGTTGCCATCGGGTCGATCGGCATGGAACTGTGGCCCCGACCAGCCATTCCTGACCACTTGCCAGTCATAGGCTGCAGGCAGAGTGTCGTGGACGATGATCGCAGCCGCCGCGCCCTGGCGCGCGGCCTCCTCGAACTTGTAAGTCCAGCGACCGTGGTAAGTCATGGCCTTGCCGCGGAACAGGGTCTCATCGCCGGTCACGAATCCCGGATCGTTGATCAGGATCAGCGCCGTCTTGCCTCGCATATCGACGCCGGCGTAGTCGTTCCAGCCAAATTCGGGCGCGACGATTCCGTAGCCGACGAACACGACCTCGCTGTCCTTGATCGACGATTCAGGCCGCACCCGACGCGTGCCGATCACCATGTCGTCCCCGAAGTTCAACGCCAAAGCGCCAGCTCCCCTGGCAAACGAAAGCTTCGGGTCCGTGGCGGTGATTTCCACGAGTGAGACATCCTGGCGGAAGCTGCTGCCGGCGACCGGTTGCAGACCCAGTTCCAGGAACTGTTCCTCGAGATACTCGATGGTGCGCTGTTCACCGGGCGTTCCGGGCCCGCGGCCTTCCAGTTCGTCGGCGGAAATGCTCTGCACCTGCGCCCGAAAGCCAGACTCGGTGATTGCTGCGGAGGCCTTCTTGAGGTCCTTATCGGACGCCTCGAAGGCGCCTGCCATCAGGGCGGCAGCCAGCGCCGCGAACAGAATCGTCATTGATCGGTCGAATCGCATCATGTCGTCCTCACTTGCCTGTTTTCAGCGTGGGTCAGGCATTGCCTTGCGGCCAGTAATACCAGCCCAGCATTGCCAGCATGAGCCACATGGCTGCCTGCGCGTACCAGCGCCATGGGAGCCTTCGCTGCAGACCCGCGAATGCAGCCCCCGCGATGCCGGCCAACACCGCGAAGCGACCTGCCGTGGCCAGCAATGCGGGATATTCCGCGTCGATCGCGGGTTGCGCGCCGGACGACAGGGCGAATATGACAACCACCATCGCGAGCACCAGGGCGATCGAGGCGGCGGATCCGAGCACCACGCCGGTCAGGAATCCCAGGGGACCCATTGGCAATACTCCCGCCGGCGGCGTGATGCCGGTACTTGCTACGGCGGCTTGGCGCCTCTACCTTCTTGACTTGGGTGCAGCCCACCGGGGGCCACACGAGGAAGTTTAGCAGCCCATGACGTCGCAAATCGTCAAGTCCGGCACGTCCCGCCTGCGCCAGTGGTTGCTGGCGGCGCTGCTGGTCACGGCCGTCATCGCGCTGGGCGGCTCGGCAGCGCAGCGCGCCGTCGCAGTCGCCCCGGCAATCGCCCCGTCCGGTGACCTGGCCGCCAGCGAGCGCCACCGGCGCGTCATGCGCCTGGTCGCAGACGTGGTCGAGCGCCAGCATTACCGTCAGGCCGCGCTGGACGACGACATGTCCGCGCAGATCTACGAGCGCTACCTCGAGGCGCTGGATGGCAGCCGCAGCTATCTGCTGGCATCAGACATCGCGGAATTCGAGCGGTTGCGCTACCAGTTCGATGAAGCGATCAAGATTGCAGACACCGCGCCCGCATTCGAGATATTCACGCGCTACCGCCAGCGCAATCGCGAAGTACTGAGGCACGCGATTTCGCTCCTCGACACGGAACCGGACTTCACGCTCGTCGAGAGCCTCCGATTCGACCGCAGCGACGAGGGCTGGCCGGCCTCGCAGGAGGAACTGAATGATCTCTGGCGCAAGCGGGTCAAGAACGACGCGCTCTCGCTGTTGCTGGCGGGCAAGAGCTGGCCGGAGGCCAGTGACATCCTGCGCAAGCGCTACGAGCGGGTCGGCAAGCGCATCGAGCAGATCACCGCTGACGATGTCTTCGAGACGTTCATGAATGCGTACGCGCACGTCTACGACCCGCATTCCAATTATCTGTCGCCACGAAACTCCGATGAATACAACATCGCGATGAGCCTGTCCTACGAGGGCATCGGCGCATCGCTGCAACTGGTCGAAGACAACGTGACGATCATGCATGTGCTGCCTGGCGGCCCGGCCGCGGCCTCCGCGCAGCTCAAGGCCGGCGACCGCATCACTGCCGTCGGCCAGGGCAACGACGGACCACTGGTCGATGTCGTCGGCTGGCGCCTGGATGACGTCGTACAACTGATCCGCGGCCCGGTAAAGACCGTGGTCAGGCTGCAAA